>DASVMC010000698.1:0-6314 GCA_036384555.1 Niabella sp.
GCTGCCTGATAACGGCGACTATGTCAATTTTGGCAAAAGACTGGATATTGGCCTGAACGTCCTGGCGGGGTATGAGTTCACAGAACAACTTTCTGCCCAGCTGAATGGCCAGTTTGGGCTGCGCAACCTTCATCAGGTAAACCCGGGTGGTCAAAAGAATGATGCAAAACAAAATACCATTGGCTTTGGCATTTCAATAGGATATAGGTTTTAGTGTGCTAACCTGTGTTTAAAGGGCTGCCGGTATGTTCCGCAGCCCTTTTCTGAGTTTAGCGGTATCCGAGCGTTACCCCAAATACCTCTTCAAAGTGCCTGCAAAGCTTTGCCTTTACTTCTTCTATATTTATTGTTCTCTGTAATTCTTTTTGCAGGGAGGTCACCTGTTTGTTCTGAATACCACAGGGAATAATAAAATTAAAATAGCTCAGGTCAGTATTTACATTCAGTGCAAACCCATGCATGGTAATCCACCGGCTTGTACGTACGCCGATGGCGCAGATCTTCCGTTCCCTTCCCTTTACAGAAGGATCCAGCCATACACCTGTTTCACCGGGTGAGCGCTCTCCTTTTAATCCATATTCAGCGATGGTCCTGATAACCACTTCTTCTATATTCCGTAAATACCGGCCGATATCTGTGTAGAACTTTTCGAGATCCAATATGGGATATCCTACTATCTGCCCCGGTCCGTGATAAGTAATATCCCCGCCTCTGTTGATCCTGAAAAAATCAATTCCCCGCTTTGCAAGGTTCTCCCCGCTCAGTAATACATTTTCCATATGCCCGCTTTTGCCAAGCGTATATACGTGCGGATGCTCCACAAAAAGCAGATGATGCCGCGTTGCCAATTCAGAAGCGGCAGCTGCTCCCTGCTCTTCCATTTCCCGCAGCGTGGTTTTAATGGCAACATTTTCCTGTAGCAGGCGTTCCTGATGGTCCCATGCATCTTTATACCGCATGATGCCCATATCACTAAACTCAACTTTCTGATCATTCATAATTGATTGGCAAAGGTATCAAGAAAAACGGATGTCTTACATTTGCAGGGCCGGAAGATGCAGTTCTCTTCCTCTGATTAAATTAAAATACTGTTTATCATGATAATAAATGAAATGGGCGCGTTGGATGATTTTGCGGAAGGAACCGATAATAATGATGAACTGTACCAAAAATTTGTGTATAAAACGGATAAGGGCCAGGAACCCTTCCGGATTGACAAATACCTGATGAACCGTATTGAGGGCGCTACGAGGAATAAAATTCAGCAGGCCATCCATAACAAAATGGTACTGGTAGACGGCAAAGAGGTAAAACCGAATTACAAATTAAAAGGTGTTCAGGAAATCGTTGTCTTTACGGATATGGCACCGGAAGCAAACGAGATTGTTCCTGAAAACATCCCGTTAAACATTCCTTACGAAGATGCCTCGGTACTGATCGTTAATAAAGCGCCCGGCATGGTGGTGCATCCGGGTTCCGGTAATCCCAACGGAACGCTGATCAATGCTGTAGCCTATCATTTGCAGCAGGAAAACGCGGCTATTACCGAAGCAACACTGCCCAGATTTGGTATGGTGCACCGGATTGACAAAAATACCAGCGGGCTCCTGGTATTGGCCAAAACAGAACTTGCGATGCGTTCCCTCGCCAAACAGTTCTTTGACCATACCGTAAGCAGGAAATATATTGCACTGGTTTGGGGAGATGTGGAAGCTGATGAGGGCACTATTATAGCCCATGTGGGGCGCCACCTGCGTTTCCGGAAATTGTTTGAGGCCTATCCTGAAGGTGATCATGGCAAAGATGCCATCACCCATTATAAAGTACTGGAGCGATTCGGATATGTAACATTGGTACAATGTATCTTAGAAACCGGCCGCACCCACCAGATCCGCGTACATATGAAATACATTGGTCATCCTTTATTTAATGATGATTTTTATGGTGGCGATAAAATTGTTAAAGGCACTGTATATACCCGTTACAAGCAATTTGTTGAGAACTGCTTTGCTCTTTGTCCGCGGCAGGCATTGCATGCAAAAACACTCGGTTTTGTGCATCCCGAAACCAATGAGGAGATCCTGTTTGACAGCCCGCTGCCGGCTGATATGGAACAGGTGATTGAAAAATGGAGGAAATATACGCAGCGCGGATGAACAGTGGCCGCTTTATGCCATCCGATAGTCGGGACACGAATAGTAAGGAAGGGGCATTTTACATTTTAATCAGACCAAAAAATTCCTCGCAAAGGAGCAAAGCCGCAAGGGTTTGTTGTGAGTCTATAATGAACTTTTACTTTCATGTAATATCCCGCTGAATACACAGACTTCCGCCAATGGCGGAAGCGCAGACGGACAGTTAGCAGCGCTATTCCCTGCCAGCCGTTTATACCAGCGCAAGGCATTTTTATCAGCCTAAAAAGTTTTTTTTGCAAAAACGTGAGGGAACAAAGCCTCAAGGATTTGTTATAAGTCTGTAATGAATTTCTCTTTCGTATAAAAGTAAAGAGCGACATTTCATTTATACACCGCTATTCCAGCTCGATCTGTTTTTTCAAACGGATATCTACCGAAGAGCTGCCGATCATTATATTAAAGGCGCCCGGCTCCACCACAAAGTTATTATCCTTATCAAGAATAGAAAGATCATCCGGTGTCAGCCGGAAATGCACCGTTTTGGTTTCACCCGGGTTCAGCGACACCCGTTCAAATCCCCTGAGAATGGATTCATAGGTGGTAACACTGCTTACCAGTTGCTGCACATACAACTGCACCACTTCATCTCCTTTTACGGCACCTGTGTTTTTGATATCAGCCGAAACCGTAATGTCCGATTGCGTTCTTCCTTTTTCCGGAGCTACCTGAAGATTGGAATATTCAAAACTGGTATAGCTAAGCCCATAGCCAAACGGATACAGCGGACCCACAACTGCTGTTTTACCATAGCCGTTTGGCCCATCGCCCGGCTGGCCGGCGTGCGATGCAGGTTTGAAGGGAAAATTCATTTCAATCTGGCCGGTTGTTTTAGGAAAGGTTGTGGTCAATTTTCCACCGGGATTATACACTCCGAAAAGGGCTTCGGCAATAGCGGTGCCGCCCTGCGGACCGGGGAACCAGGTTTCCAGGATCGCATCCAGGTAGCGGTTCTCCCAATTGATGGTTAAGGGCTGTCCGTTAATGAGAATCATTACAATGGGTTTCCCGGTTTGTTTCAATGCTTCCAGTAATTTCAATTGACGCCCCGGTAAATTCAATCCTGTGCGGGACAGGCTCTCACCTACCCGCTTGTCATCTTCTCCTACAACAGCCAGTACAATATCCGATTGTTTTGCTGCTTCCACTGCTTTATTAATGTCATCCGTTTCCTGCCGGGTTAATGGCGTGTCAATAATCTCACTTTCCGGCCAGGTGGCATCGGCTACCTCACACCCTTTTACATACTGCACTTTTGCTTTATTGCCCACATAATTCTGAATACCTTCCAAAACAGAGATCACTTTTTTATTGGAAGGACCATACCGGCTGATAGCGTGCTCTTTTTCGTCGGCCAACGGTCCGGTAACCAGTATATTCTTATATTGATTCAATGAAAGGGGCAGCAGTTTATGCTCATTTTTTAATAGCACCAGCGATTGCCGGTTCATTTCAAGTGCCACGGCTTCCGATGCCGCTGTGGCAACTATTTGATCCGCCGCTTTCGGGTCTTTTACATAGGGTTGGTCAAAAAGTCCCAGCTTAAATTTTACTTTGAGCACTTCTCCCACCCGCTGATCTAAGGTTTCCATAGATATGCCTCCCTCTTTTACCAATTGCCGTAAGGGCAGTATAAAGGTGTCCGGTGGCGTAAAATCAGTTCTCACATTTAAACCCGCTTCCATTACCATTTTTACGGCTTCCTTGTAATCCTTCGCCACATGATGCTTCTCTGCTACAAATTCAACAGCGCGGCTGTCTGATACCACATAGCCATCAAATCCAAATTGCTGGCGCAGCAATTGCGTTAAAAAATAATTACTGCTGGTAACCGGCATCCCGTCCCAATCATTATAGCTGCTCATAACACCCATGGGGTGTACGTTCTGTATTACTTTTCTAAAAGGATATAAAAAAAGCTGGTACATCTCCCGGGGGGCTACATGCGGATCTGTTCTTGCATTGCCATCGCGCCCCCCTTTTGGCACACTGTATACTGCAAAATGTTTTAGTGTTGAAGCTACCCCCTTTTCCTGTATGCCGGCTGCCATTGCGATTCCCATTCCGGCTACCAGAAAGGGATCCTCACCATAGGTTTCAACCACCCGCCCCCAGCGCTGGTCGCGTGCTACGTCCAGGATCGGTGCATACACATTTGTATAGCCCAGTGCCCTGGCTTCCTGGCCTACGATCTGGCCCATCCTGTGTACCAGGTCTTTATTCCAGGTGGCGCCGATACCAATCGGGGCCGGAAACGCGGTAGCATGATCCTGGTTCAAGCCGTGTATGCCTTCATTGGTAAAATCAACCGGTATACCCAGGCGGGTTTCCTCTACAAACCATTTTTGAATTTTGTTGATGGCTTCCGCATGCGTGCTGAACGGATAAGAATATTTGGTCTGCGCCTTCTTATTACGGGCCAGTCCGTTCAGCTCTTCATCAATGTTGGCAATACCATCCTTCCATATTTCCTGCTTCCATTCCGGGGTGGGCATTTCATCTTTGAGCACGCGCCCATATCCATACAAGGTTGCCGTCTGGCAGGTCTTTTCATCAATCGTCATTTGGGAAAGCAAATCCTTTACCCGTATATCAACGGGTATCGACGGATCTTCATAAAGGTCTTTCTTCCCGTTCTTATTCAAATCAATCCAATCTTTATGATAGATACTTTTCTGCGCCAGTACTGTTACAGCAGGCAACGCAACCGCAAGGGTCATCAACATATATTTCATCAGACAATAATTAAGAGGTCACAATATAAACAAATGCGGGGACCGGATGCTACCGGTAATTTCAGCTATCTGCCATTCATAAAAAAAACAGCCCGTAAAAACGGGCTGCAGCTCTTTATTGTTGAACCGGCTTATTCTGCATTACCAGCTGCTGTGTCGATCGTTTTTTTTGCGGCCGCTGCAGCATCTTTCTCTTTTGCCTTTTTCTTCCCACTTGCGAGTTTGATGATCACCGGAGCTGTGGTTACTATTACAATACCCAATACAATGTATTCCAAATGCTGCTTCAGGTCAAACCCAAATGAATTCATCAGCCATTTCTGAAGAAAATGCCCTGCAAACAGCATGGAAAATACCCAGGCAACACAACCAATAATATTGAAAAATGTAAACTTGGCTTTATTCATTCCTACGATGCCTGCAACAATGGGTGCAAAAGTCCGGATAAAAGGAAGAAAGCGCGCTACGATGATCGCACCGCCGCCATGTTTCTCATAAAAGTCATGTGCCTGTTCCAGGTAGCGGCGTTTAAAAAAGAAATTTTCTTTCCAGTGATACATGGCCGGCCCTACTTTTTTTCCGGTCCAGTACCCTACCATATTTCCCAGGATGCCACAAAGAGCAATCAGCATCCAGAGAATGATCAGGTCAACCCACTCATTCTGTACATGCCCCAGGTTAAAATGCTTCAGGAACTGATAGGTAAGACCGGGTTGCGCATCGGCTCCTTCTCCTATCTTATGCGCATAGATACCGGCAATAAAAAGCAGCGTATCTCCGGGCAGAAAAAACCCGGCAAACAAACCGGTTTCAGCAAACACTACAAAAAGCAACAGCCAGAGGCCCCCATTCTCAATATACCACTGCGGTTGTAACAACTGCGTCCAGCTAAAACTGCTTAAAAGTTCAATCATTTTTTGGTTTTAATTATTCCTCTACAAAATTCAGTGTCTTTTGTTCATCCAGTTCTCCTTCCCAACGTGCAATAACACAACTTGCCAGCATATTTCCCAAAACATTAACAGATGTGCGGGCCATATCCATCAGTTCATCAATACCGTAAATAGCCATAATGGGCCAGAGGGGCAGTTTAAAGGTATGTGCTGTAGCCACTAATATTACCAGCGATGCCCTGGGCACAGCTGCCACGCCTTTGCTGCTTAGCATCAGCGATAGCCCGATCAGCAGCTGCTCACCAAACGACAAATGCATTCCCGCAGCCTGTGCTACAAAAACCGCGGCCAGCGAAAGATATAAAGTAGTGCCATCCAGATTAAAGGTATACCCTGTCGGGATAACAAACGAAACAATTTTTTGAGGTACCCCGAATTTCTCCATGTTTTCCAGCGCTTTAGGTAAAGCCGAATCAGAGCTGGTAGTGGCAAAC
>DASVMC010000699.1:0-2859 GCA_036384555.1 Niabella sp.
TGCTCGATCAGATATTTGAGTTTCCGGTTCCTAAGTTCTGCCTTACGCCTGCGCTCTTCATATGACTCTTCGCTGCTGATTTCCTCCACTATATCGAAACTACCCAGTGTGAACAGCATAATTACAATAAAGATCACCAGGCCAATAAAGATCAGCGGCCACCAGTTGGTTATAGAATTTTTGCGTGACATAGCAGTTAAATAGCTGGGTAGTCTAAACTAATACATATAGCCGTAATTTTATAATGTTTCATTAAATTTATCTGTTATTTGTCGTTGCAACGCGCAGAAGGTTACTAACATGGAAATCATCAACCTGAAATGGGGAAAAGAACTGGTCAAATATCTAATCATAGTTACATTCATATGACCTGGCAAGACTACGAACAAGAGATATTCAACTATTTCAGGGAACAGTTTCCGAAAGCTGATATTAGAACTAATGTAAAGATCGAAGGAAGATTCTCAAAAGCTCTACGACAGGTTGATATCTTAATTGAAGACTATGTAGCGGGTAATCGCATGCGGATCGTTGTTGACGGTAAGTGGTTTGGTAAAAGTATCGATGTAAAACAAGTCGAGATGTTCATTGGTATGCTGTCGGACTGCGAAGCAAACAAAGGCCTGCTAATTACACAGGAGGGATATTCACAGGCTGCGATCAATCGGGCACATTTTGACCCTATCGACATTGAACTGGATATTCTGAATTTTAAAGAATTAAAAAAATTTCAAGGACTTACAGGAATTCCATATGGCGGAGGATATGGCGTTCTTCTGGCAGCTCCTTTCGGCTGGATCATAGATGCTACCAGATATCAAGGTATTCTGGCTACGATGTACCAAAGAGGGTTAACCCTTAATGAGGCAGGGAAAAGAAAAGAATGGATGTATGTCAATATATGGGTTAAAGGTAATGGTATTAAAAGTATTGACGATTTCCTTGAACATCAAAAACTCGATGCTTTTAAGCACCAACCCGAGGTGAAGATCAGCTATCTACCAACCGTTAGAAGAGATGACTACCCTACCAGGTTGCGGGTATTGGAAGATCCGCTTTATCCTACGAAAGAGTATACTGGATTTATAGAATTTGATGATTTTATATTCTTTTGCGTACTGTTTACACCTGAGGAACTAAGAAAAAAGAATATACGGAAACTGGAAAACATCCTTGAAAAGGCGCAACCTTTAGAAGTAAAAGAATCAACAATCAAGAATGATTTTTCAATGTCATTTTCTGATGGGCAACAGGTTAAATAATCTTTACTTGCACTATCATTGATAGAATAAGAAAGCACAATCTCATATTTGCATATTGGAGAGTTTAATGGTAATTCATAATACAATAATATTTTGCCGGGGTATTTAATTCCCAATATTGCGTTGAGTTATTTGTACCACCTGATTCCTCACTTCGGCCTTCCATTCCAATGGTAATTGTTTTTCCTGTTTGCGTATTTTTATACATATACCGACCTAAAGAATTCAGGTTAAATTGTGTATATCCGGGTGTTTTTTTTATATCGGATAGCCATTTTTGATAAGTTTTAAAATTCATAGTCGAAAACAGAATACTACACGAGGCGCTGTATCCGCTTCCGTCATTCATCGTCGTCAGAACACTTATGGTTTCCTCGTCTGTTTTATTATCAATACTGGTTAAAATGTGAGCGGATTTTGCTTTAAGCGTGTTTCCGGATAATAAAGTAGTGGTGTCATAGAATTTGGATAATATATAACCTTTCCCTACATAGTCCAGTGCAATATTGTCGATGATTGATAATGAAGCCTGGCTTTCATTATAAGGCTTCTGAATTTGATTGCTTAAAGAAATCATATTCGCAATGGTTGCATTTTGTGCCGGAGAGAAGAATACAAAAAATAATGCGATAACTGTAATTGCAGAAGATTTCATATCCAATATGTTTTTATTGTGAAACATGATTACTTTGATGTAAGCCATATAGCTATCCTGTCATCTTTTTTTGTTTCGTTCAGCAAGTGTGGCAAACAGTATGAATTCCTGGCGATTTGTCAAGATCGATAATTGTTTATAAAGTGATATTGCCTCATCAAATTTCCCACTCTTTTCAAGAGCCCATGCTTTGAAATAGATGCTTTGAAAAGCATTTGAATCCTGCTGTATTGCCTTATTAAAACTGGAGATCGCCGCTGTAAATTCGCCTTCCTTAAAATGGATGATTCCTTCTACTGTAAAGGTCTCTGCAGAGGGTTTTTGTGGGCTTGCTGAAATCAATACTTTATAGGCACTTTTAATGGAATCTAAATTGATATTGCGATATGAATCATCTCTTATAGAGGCGATGACCTGAGCATATTTGTCACAAGTTCGGATCATACTTACAGATAAGCGACCATAGATTTCCAACCCGAATTTTCTGGCAGATGCCTCGGAAGTATCACCATATGTGATCAGACATTCTTTTAAGATGCGTTCAGAGTCGCTTTTAAATGCGTTAAGAATACAGGTAGCAAGTGTTTCTTCATCCACTGTGGCTGAACGAGTTAAGCAATTGCACGCATTGGCTGAAATGATTGAATCCAACTGCGATTGTGAAAAAGCTGCAGGGCTTAATGAGAGGGAGAAGAGTAGTAAGAGTATTTTCATACTAGCTTTGGATAATACGGTTGTAAGTCTATGGTCGACAATATAATATAGCGTCAGTGTGGTTTTTGCATGATCATCAAAAGTAGCCATATAGTTTTTACGTACTTGCAATTATCCGGACAAAGGCTTGCAGAACCTGGATTTTTGACTTATATTGCTGTTGTTCCCCCCACATTTTATTGCTAACCAAACCAACCGCTATGCCGGTCAGTACCCATACGTCCTCTG
>DASVMC010000700.1:0-4459 GCA_036384555.1 Niabella sp.
ACAGCAGGCAGTTAAGACCGATACAACTATTAAAAATAAAACGCTGCCAATCAGATTGCTTCATAAACGATAGGGTAAGGGACTGTTGAGGACCGGTTTTAGCTGATTAATTCTAGTTTATAGGGATATACACGATTCGAATTCCATTGTGCCACATACAGGTTCTCTTCGTCGTCAATACATACATCATGCGGATAATCGAAAGCACTAATGGTTTGATACAGTTCCTGCAATTTTCCTTCTTTATAGGCGGGTTCATTACCTGCCAGGTTGGATATCACTTTATTCTGTTGGTCCAGGATGGTCACAAATCCTGATTTCTGAGATAGTTTACTGCTGCTTTGTAATACGGCGGCATATAAATAGTCGCCACGGATCACGGGTCGGCACACCCATGCTCCGGGCATTTCAATGGTATCCAGATAAATACCATCCGTCGTATACCTTTTGAATGCGTTTTGCTGCCGGGATGTTACAATAAGTACCGGGGAGCTGTTTCTGTTGTCTACACAAATGCCATGTGCATTTTTCAAATGCCCCGGCTCGCTGCCCCGGCCTCCCCAATGACGGATATAGCGGCCTTTAGCATCGTATTGTATAACAAAATCTTTCCCGTAGCCATCAACCACATAAATATCACCATTGGATGTAATGGCTGTTTCGTTAGGAATGTATTCTTCCGGTTTTGTGTATACGCCGGTTTCTTTCGGATAATCGATCGACATTAATACTTTACCGGTGATCGTTGTTTTGATGACCTGGTGCCGTTTATTATCGCAGATAAAAAGGACATCGGTGCCGTTTTCATTAAACAGTGTAAGCCCGTGTGCACCGGGATAGTCCGTTCCCCAGGAATCTAAATAGTTCCCGTTTTTATCGTAGATGATTACATTATTGTGTGTATCGTCTGTCAGTAGCAGGATCCGGCCTTTATGGTCCTGGATCATTTCATGACAATTGTTTACCGGATATTTTGCCACATCCGCGCGACTCCACCGGGTATTGATCCTGTAGCGTTTATTGCCCTGTCCTAAAATTATATTTTGCTTTATCAGCCATTCGGGAAGGTACAGTGCGCCCATAGTGCTTAGGGCAGTATGCTGAAGAAAATGTTTTCGGTTCATCCAAAAGCCTTTTTGCGAAAATCGCGGTAATTGAAAATATGTGATACTTTCCGGAAGGGTTCTACGCCATTAATCCCTTCACTACTTTGCCCGCTACATCAGTAAGCCGGTAGCGGCGACCCAGATGCTTATAAACAAGCCGCTCATGATCAAGCCCCATTAAATGTAAAGCCGTGGCATGGAAATCATGTACATGCACCGGGTTGGCAACAATATTATAGCCAAATTCATCCGTTTCGCCATATACGCCCGGCTTTACACCTCCGCCGGCCATCCACATCGTAAAGCATCGGGGATGGTGATCGCGCCCGTAGTTCTCTTTACTTAAAGCTCCCTGGCAATAGTTGGTGCGGCCAAATTCCCCGCCCCATATAACCAGGGTCTCGTCAAGCAGGCCGCGCTGTTTGAGGTCTGTTACCAATGCTGCCGATGCCTGGTCGGTATCCTTACATTGCCCGGCAAGCTCTTTAGGCAGGTTCCCGTGTGCGTCCCAGCCCTGGTGGTATAATTGTACAAAGCGTACGCCGCTTTCGGAAAGTTTCCGGGCTAATAAACAGTTGGCGGCGTAAGTGCCGGGCACCAGGCAGTCTGCCCCGTAAAGTTTAATAATGGATTCGGGTTCTTTGCTCAGGTCGGTAACTTCCGGAACGGCTGTCTGCATACGATATGCCATTTCGTACTGCTGTACTTTGGCTTTTATTTCAGGATCGCCCGCAGCCTCAAACCCTTCATTGTTCAGTTCTGCAAGCTGATCGAGCATTTTCCTTCTTTCCGCTTTGTCCATGCCTTCCGGATTGCCCAGGTAAAGTACGGGATTTTCTCCATTGCTGAACTGTACGCCCTGGTGGATAGAATCTAAGAACCCGTTGGTCCATAGTTTAGAATAAACACCCTGCCCGTTTCCCTTTCCTTTGGAGAGCAATACACAAAATGCAGGAAGATTCTTGTTTTCACTTCCCAGGCCGTAGCTCAGCCATGAACCCATACTGGGACGGTTGCCAACCTGCGCACCCGTTTGAAAAAAAGTTAATGCCGGGTCATGATTGATGGCTTCGGTATAAAGGCTTTTAACAATGCACAGGTCATCTACAATGCGGGAAGTATACGGCAGCAATTCGCTTATCCAGGCCCGGCTTTGACCGTATTAGTCAAATGTAAAGACTGTGCCTGCCAGCGGGAAGCGGGCCTGATTCGCCGTCATACCTGTAAGGCGTTGTCCCTGGCGGACTGATTCGGGCAGATCCTGTCCCTGCATTTCCTGCAGCTTCGGTTTATAGTCAAAGAGATCTAATTGTGAAGGAGCCCCATTCTGAAATAAATAAATAATACGCTTGGCTTTGGGCGCAAAATGCGGAAGACCTGCCGTGATGGCTTCTTCTACATTTTTGCTGCTAAACAAATCAGGAATTAAAAGGGATCCTAAAGCGGCGCCTCCGATGCCCATTCCCAGGCTGGTTAAAAAACGGCGGCGGCTCCGGTTAAGACCATATTCATATGCTTCTTTTTCCATGGCTTTTTTATTATGGGTTGTGAACGGGAAAGGTAGCCCCGGTTGTACTGCAAATATTTAAGCGTCTGTTCATTTTTATCAAAAACTGCAATGTGGCGATGAAGGAGGCCTTACAAAGGCCTGTGCGGTAGAAGATCATGTTCTTACAATAGTTTCTTCCATATTATATATCATATTGATCACACGTATCAGCGCTGCGGTTTGAGCAGGAGCTGCTTCCTTAATATGCGTGTATTCTCCCACATCAATCGTTTTTTGGGTCTCAGCGGTACTTTTTTGAAACACCTCCAGCTGATCCTGGTAATATTTTTCCAGGATATTTATTTCTTTCTTGCTGGCAGGCCGGCAGAGGATACTTTCAAAGGCCGTATTAATGGCTTTGGCGGCATCAGGCTGCTGATGCGTTAAGCGCTCTGCAAATACCCGCGAAGCTTCCAGCATGGTAGGGTCGTTCATCATTACTAGTGCCTGTAAGGGCGTATTGGTCTTTAACCGGTTTACTTCGCATTGATCGCGGTTGCTGGCATCAAAAATGATCATGGAAGGAGGAGGTACGGTGAGTTTGATAAAAGTATAAAGCCCCCTGCGGTACAAGGCGTCGCCCTTGTCCTGGCGGTAACTGATCAGCTTACCCCGGCCAGAAGTGGCACTTTCCCAAAGTCCTTTGGGCTGATATGGTTTTACGCTGGGGCCGCCAATTTCTTCATCGAGCAGGCCGCTGCTGCCTAATACTACATCTCTTATGGTTTCCGCCGGAAGCCGGATACGGGACGCCCGGGCATAATAAAGGTTTTCCGGATCTTTTCCCAGGTCTTCTTTTCTGATATTCGATGATTGACGATAAGTAGCCGATAGGACTATTTTTTTCACCAGCCTTTTTATGTCCCATCCATGTTCCATAAAGTCTACAGCTAACCAGTCGAGTAACTGCGGATGTGTTGGCAGGTTCCCCTGCATACCAAAATCGCCGATGGATTTTACAATACCTTTCCCAAAAAACTGTTCCCACATCTGATTGACAAACACACGGGCGGTAAGCGGGTTTTGTTTGCTTACTGTCCATTCTGCCAGCCCCAGCCTGTTCCTGCGAAACCGGGTCGTATCAAAGGACATAACAACGGGCAGCGCGGTAGCGGTTACCACGTCGCCATACTGATCATATACGCCCCTGTTTAAAATGTAGGTGGTGCGGGAAGAATCCGGCGCTAATTCTCCCATCACAGATACGCTGATGCTGCTGGTATCTTTCTGATTGATAAAATGAAGCAGCTCCCTGGTATCAGTACTGCTGATGCTTAAAAGGGGCTTTTTGGCCGGACCGGAATTTACCAGCCCATCCAGCCCTTTTTCCCTGCTGTTATTAAAGAAGGCAAACAGGCTGTAATAGTCTTTTTGTGAGATGGGATCGTATTTGTGATCATGGCATTGGGCGCACTCTACTGTTAAGGCCAGCAGCCCTTTGGTAAAGGTCTTTACCTTGTCTATATTATATTGTACCCGGTACTCTTCCGGTATTACACCGCCTTCTTCTGTAATTTTATGATTCCGTAAAAAAGCTGTTGCGAGTATTTGTTCTTTTGAAGCATCGGGTAACAGGTCGCCGGCCAGCTGCCAGGTAACGAACCGGTCGTATGGCATGTTCTCATTGAACGCATGAATAAGCCAATCGCGGTACGGCCATTGGGTGCGCAGGTCATCATCCTGATAGCCATAGCTATCCGCATAACGCGATATATCTAACCAGTGAATGGCCATCTTTTCACCGTATTGCGGCGTGGCTAAAAGCTGATCCACTATTTTCTCACAGGCATCAGCACTGTTGTCG
>DASVMC010000701.1:0-2275 GCA_036384555.1 Niabella sp.
TTCTGATGCATTGCGCATTTCCAGTGGAGTGGTAATGCCCGCACGGTTCAGCCGGCGTTCATTAGCCCGGGCAATGCCCGGAAGATCGGTCAGCTGCATTCGGGCAAGATAGGTATCCAGGTTTTCCGGTGTAAGGCAGATCAGGCCATCCGGTTTCTGGATCTCCGTAGCAAGTTTGGCTAAAAAAACATTTGCAGCTATACCGATGGAGCAGGTAACATAGGTACCTATTTGTTCCGCAATATCCTTTTTGATCTGTTTGGCCAGTGCAATAACATCTTTGTGAACATAGGCATAGTGGGTAAGGTCAACCACTGCTTCATCAATACTTTTGGGAATAACATCATTGCAGTAGGAGAGCAGGATGTTCATAATTTTTACATGGATGCGGCGATAGGCCACCGGGCGGGTGGGCACCATAACAAAATCGGGACAAAGGTCCTTACATGCTGAAACCAGCATGCCTGTTTTTATTCCTGCTTTTTTTGCTTCCCTGGATGCAGCAATGACCACCGCATTGGAACCGGGATAAGGACAAACGCCTATGGGTTTATGACGCAGCTCCGCCCTCAATTGCTGTTCACAGCTGGCAAAATAGCTGTTCATGTCAATGTACATGATCAACGACCGGGGTCTTTGCTTTGCAATTATATTTCCATTGTACCGTGTGAACATAAGAGTTGCCATAATAAAGTTACTAAATTTTTTAGTAATTTAAAATTTTCTTCTGCCGGAGCAGCTCCCTTGTAGCGCCACTGGTTAGCGTACAGTATAAAAAAATTATACCCGGATGAGCAAGAAGGTGTTAAGGAACCTGCCGGAGTGGCCACTTCTTTTTTGCTATTCACCGGTAAGGATACCGCGCTCACCGGATAGCCAACGGCTTTTTCTGGTTAAATTTTGTATTTTAGCTTAGTATTATTAAGAATATGGATAAAAAGCCAAAAGCCGCTTCCGGGATTCTTGGGAGTTTAAAAAAGCTGATCTTTGAGGAAGACAGGAATACTATTCCGGTTGACACCCCTGCCTCGCAGCCGGAGCAGCAAAGCCCCCTTCCGGATACCGTTATTCAGTCAACGGCGGCGCCTGCAGACAGCCCTGGAACAGAGGAGCCGACTGCGAATACGGGTGAAATGAAAATACGCGTGCTGGATCTTTTAGAAAAGCTGAATGAGGACGGGATCGATTTTTTCGAGGTCTGGAATGCCGCCGCGGCTATGGGAACTATTGATGCCACCACGATAAAAGCCGCCTTTACATCATTGCGCTATGTAGATAAATCGCTTACAAAAGAAAAGCTGTTAACTACCGGCAATAATTATGCAGTAAAAATTAAAGAGGTGATTGACCAGGATGTAGCACAAAAACAAAAGCAGAAAACAACCCTACAGGCAAACCGGGTCAGCGAAAAACAGGCACTGCAAAAAGAGGTCAGCACGCTGGAAACCCAAATAAAAGAACTGCAAACGAAATTAACGGATCAGCAAAAAAAACTGGGAACTATTGACAGTAGCTATGATGCGCAACTGAACGCTATTGACCTTAAGATCACCATTGGCAGGGCTGCTGTAACAGAAGTGGTAACCGATATTAACCATGCACTTTCCATTATTGAAAAAAACATAAACTAAAAGTAACCAATGACAGAAAAATCAGCAATTAATATTCCGGCTGAAATAAAAAGCCAGTTGCCTATTTTTCAGGTACTGGGTGATAAACTGCCGGCGCAGGTGGTCACTCCGGAAGGGAAAAAAACAATTACCGCGATCTTCTTTTGGGCATTAGTGCTGGGAGGTGCTTTCGCATTCTTTAAATATTTACCGGTATTGCTGGAGTATGCACAAAAAAGCGTGTTGCTGGTCATTTTTGGCATCCTGTTGATCACCCTGCTGCTACTGGCGCCCAAAATCATTTCTTTGCTGCATCGGCTGGGGACCGTGCTGTTATTTAAAGGAGAGAAGGAGATCATACGGAGAAACCCGATTGAAACATTGCAGCTACTGGAACGGGACGCCCGGGACACCTTAAAAAGAGTAAAGGAAAAGATAGCGAATGTGGATGGCGTGCGGATTGATATGATCAGCAGTGCTGAAAATGCGCAGAAGACGGCAGAACAAAAATACCAATATGCAAAAAGGTATACAGTAGAAGCGGCCGATCTTGAAGAAAAAGCAAAACAGGCCGCCGCTGCAAGCAATAACGAAAAGGCCAATGCATTCAACCGTGATGCAAAAGAAACGCGTACCAAAGCTTTTCTTTTAGGCAAGGAAGGAGA
>DASVMC010000702.1:0-6880 GCA_036384555.1 Niabella sp.
GCTCCTTCCAGGGTTTTAAAGGAACAACCCGTGCTGGCTACCATATTGCGGGCCGGTTTGCCTTTGCACCAGGGACTGCTGAATTATTTTGACAAGGCCGATAATGCTTTCGTCTCTGCTTACCGCAAACACCATAAAGACGGCAGTTTTACCATCAATGTAGAATACCTGAGCAGCCCTCCCCTGGATGGCCGCTTCCTGATCATTTCAGATCCGATGCTGGCCACCGGTGCCTCTCTTGTAAAAACCATCCAGTATTTAAAAGATGTAGGCAACCCAAAAGTCATTCAGGTTGCTGCAGCTATTGCCTGTACGGAAGGGATTGAATACGTAACCCGGGAGCACCCCGATCTGAAGATCTGGTGTGCCGACATCGATGATGAGATCACTGCCAAGGGATATATTGTTCCCGGCTTGGGGGATGCAGGAGATCTTGCCTACGGAGGAAAGGCCCAGTACTGATGCGCACCGGCTGATACAACTTGAAAAACTTTGCTTATCTGTTTCCTGCTCATTATCTGGTTATTAAAGAAAATAGTTCTGAAAAACTAATAACCGTTAAAGCAATATTTATGTATTTTTCATGCTTGAACTATTTCACTTCCAATAGTTAAACCCAAAATATGAACGAAACGATCAAGCATTTTATCCAGAAAGTAGGTGTAAGAAATGCCGGGGAACCGGAGTTTTTACAGGCGGTTTCCGAAGTGGCCGAATCCCTTATTCCGTATATAGAATCGCAGCCCCAATATAAAAAAAGTAAGATTTTGGAACGGATTGTAGAACCGGAACGGGCGGTCATCTTTCGCGTACCCTGGTTGGATGATAAGGGGGAAGTGCAGGTAAACCGCGGGTTCCGGGTGCAGATGAATAGCTCTATAGGACCCTTTAAGGGTGGGCTCCGGTTTCACCCATCCGTAAACCTCAGTGTTCTAAAATTCCTGGCCTTTGAGCAGATATTTAAAAACAGCCTGACCGGTTTGCCTATGGGCGCCGGCAAAGGTGGTGCTGATTTTGATCCCAAGGGTAAATCCGAAAATGAAGTGATGAAATTCTGCCAGAGCTTTATGACAGAGCTTTACCGGCATGTGGGTGATGACATAGATATTCCTGCGGGGGATATTGGTGTGGGCAAAAGGGAGATCGGCTATCTGTTCGGACAATATAAAAGAATTACGGGAACGTTTAACGGGGTATTAACCGGCAAAGGATATGAGTGGGGCGGCAGTTTGATTCGCCCGGAAGCCACCGGTTACGGCCTGATTTATTTTGTTGATGAGATTCTGAAAACAAACAATGATACCCTGCTGGGTAAAAAAGTGGTTATTTCCGGCTCGGGTAATGTAGCCCAGTTCGCCGCCGAAAAATGTATTGAAAAAGGCGCTAAAGTAGTCACCATGTCCGATTCTGAAGGGTATATTTACGATCCTGCAGGCATTGACCAGGAAAAGCTGGAATACATAAAGGACCTGAAAGATAATTTGCGGGGCCGTATCAAAAAATATGCGACGAAATATAAATGTGATTACTTCCCCGGAGAACGCCCCTGGAAGGTAAAATGCGATATTGCCTTACCCAATGCCACCCAAAATGAGCTGGATATAAATGATGCAAAAGCGCTGATAAAGAACGGCTGTTTCTGCGTTGCGGAAGGTGCTAATATGCCCTGTACACCTGAAGCTATTGCAGCATTTAACAAAGCAAATGTGTTTTATGCCCCGGGAAAAGCAGCCAACGCGGGAGGTGTAGCGGTTTCCGGACTGGAAATGTCTCAAAATTCCCAGCGTTATTCATGGTCCAGGGAAGAAGTAGATCATAAACTAAAAAACATTATGCAGGACATTCATCAGCTCTGTCTCAAATTTGGCAAAGAGCCGAATGGTCATATCAATTATGAAAAGGGGGCCAACATTGGCGGCTTCGTTAAAATAGCCGAATCCATGCTGGCACAGGGGGTTGTATAGATACCAGACGGCTATGTATATGGGACTGACTAAAAGTAATGTAAGCCTGAGCTTGACGAAGGCTTCTTGATTGTCTGTAGTTCGCAGGCGCTCCCAAAGTTTCGGGGGTGACAATCAGGGTACCTTTGCAATTTCAAATCAGTCACGAACAATTTTATCGTAACATTGCCCTATGGCAGCAACGGTTTATTTAATTCCGACCTATTTATATGAAGGCAACCTGAAGGTATTACCCGCTTATATTCTGGAGGCCATCGAAAAATGTGCAGTACTTTTTGTGGAAAATGAGCGCACTGCCCGCCGGTACCTGAAGCTGCTGAAAAAAGAAATCGTTATCGATAATTTTGAATGGATAGCCATCCAGAAAGCGGAAGGTGAAGCACTCCTGCGGTTCCGTCAAAAGATAAACGAACAGCAAACCATTGGCATTATCAGTGAGGCAGGAGTTCCGGGGGTTGCAGATCCCGGACAGTTATTGATCGCAGCGGCACAGGAAGCCAATGCAACAGTGATCCCCCTGGTTGGTCCCAGCTCCATTTTACTGGCATTAATGGCCAGCGGGCTAAACGGTCAGCACTTCAGTTTCGTAGGTTATCTTCCAATAGAAAATCAGCAACGGATCAAAGCGATCAAGGAGCTGGAAAATGAGTCCCAGCGAAAAAATAATACACAGCTGTTTATTGAGACTCCTTACCGGAACAATCAGCTACTGGCTACACTGCTAAAACACTGTCATCCGCAAACAAGACTTTGTGTTGCAGTAAATATTACAGCACCGGATGAATATATTAAAACCAAAACGATCCAGCAATGGCAAAAAGAAAAAATAGACCTGCACAAAAAACCGGCTATTTTTTTGTTAATACGCTGAGACGCCCGCATCCGTCATAGAAAGGATGCTATCCACGATATAAACGGTATTTCCCCTCCACGGTATGGCGCCCCGGTATTCCCTGTAATGCAGATCAAAGCGCTTACCGCTGTGCAGGGCAAGCGTGTCATAGATCCGTTTATTTTCAATTGAAAAAACAAAATTATTCGATTGTGCACCTCCGCCAACAGCGCCCTTAATACCCGCCTGTATCAGTTCCCCTTCAAAGGTTTTAAAGAGCTGGCCCTTTCTTACCACATTTTTCAGAATACCGGATTTTACACCATCTCCAAATACGTTATAATAATGCCAGTAAACATAAAAACCACCCACAAGAATAACTGCCAGCAATGCCAGCAGTATATATCGGCCGCAACCCGAACGTCTGTTTGTTTTCTTCTGGTTCTCAATTGGTAATGTTTCCATAAAAACGGTTTATATTAAAATTTTAACGCGGAATATTCAATATTGCATTATTTTTGCTTATCGAAAGTACAATTTGTTTTTATAATGAATAACTTTTTAAAACATACAAAGCATGTTGCCTTTCATGCAGGCATCACCACTGGGATCTACGCAGTGGGGTTTGATGTTATCGTATGTTTTCCACGACCGATGCGCTGTCCTGATTGCTGACAGGACAAACCCCCTGACCTGGGCCCTGTCAGTGAAAAATCTCCGCAAAACATTTAATCAGGACTGGTCTTCCGCAATTCAATTCAATTACACATCGTGGACAATCTTAATAAGGATATTATCGTTAAAGTAGCGGAAGCTGCCGATAAAAAATTCGCTGCAATCATTACAGACGAAATGGAAGCTTCGGCAAAGGCCCGTGGAACAGGTATTGCCAAAAGAAGCCCTGAATATATTGAAAAAAAGATCGACGAGGGAAAAGCTGTTATTGCCATAACCACCAGCGGCGAATGGGTGGGTTTTTGTTATATTGAAACCTGGAGCCATGGCGAATATGTGGCCAATTCCGGGCTCATCGTATCACCTAATTTCAGGAAAAGTGGTGTAGCAAAGCAGATCAAACAAACCATTTTTAAACTCAGCCGCCAGAAATACCCCGAAGCAAAAATATTCGGACTGACCACCGGTTTAGCCGTAATGAAGATCAATAGTGATCTGGGCTATGAGCCTGTTACGTATTCAGAGCTGACACAGGATGAGCAATTCTGGGCAGGATGTAAAAGCTGCGTGAATTATGAAATTCTGATGAGCAAGGATCGTAAGAACTGTATGTGCACAGCGATGCTTTATGATCCCAAAGACCATTATGAGCCGGAAGAGACAAAAGCGTTCTTTGAAGAAAACAAAACCGGCCTTGAACGTCTGCAGCGTTTAAAGCAATGGAAATTTCTAAGAGCCTTCCTCAAAAAAGAAAAGGTGGTTTCCGGTAGCGGTGCAGCTGGTAAGTCAAAGAGTTTTTTCAGAAGCATGTTCCACCTGTAATGATATTATGAAAGCAGTTGCCGATCAACTAGATGCTATTCTCCATCAATATTATGAAGCGCTTCTGCATATCGGTGATGGGGTTACGGTGCAACCGGCTCCCGGTAAATGGAGCAAAATGGAAATAATGGGGCATCTGATTGACTCTGCACAAAACAATATCCAGCGGTTTATAAGAGTGCAATATGAATCAGAAGTTGGTATTTCCTATAACCAGGATGCATGGGTAAAAGCACAGCATTACAATCAGTGGCCACCGGACGATCTTATTCAGTTATGGCGGCTCCTGAACAAACAGGTAAGCATTATTCTGAAGAATTTTCCTGAAGAAAGAAAAAATGCCCGGGTAGCTATGGGCAGGGAAAAATGGACGGCAGAAGCTATTGCACAGGATTATATTCGACATTTAATACATCATTTAAATCAAATTATCAGTTAACAATCATGGCTAAAAAAGTAGTATTAGGTTTCAGCGGAGGACTAGACACTTCTTTTTGTGTAAAATACCTTACCGATGAAAAAGGGTACGAAGTACACAGTATTATTGTAAATACAGGTGGCTTTACAGAAGATGAATTGAAAAAAATAGAGGAGCACGCCAAAAAGCTGGGCGTAAAGTCGCATAAAACAGTGAATGCTGTCAAAAACTATTATGATTCCATCATACGCTACCTTATTTACGGAAACGTTTTAAAGAACAATACGTATCCGCTGAGCGTATCGGCAGAAAGACTCAGCCAGGCACTTCATATTGCAAAATATGCGCGCGAAATCAATGCAGATGCAATCGCACATGGAAGCACGGGCGCCGGGAATGACCAGGTGCGCTTTGATATGGTCTTTCATATTATGGCGCCGGAGCTGGAGATCATCACTCCTATCCGGGATATGAACCTGAGCCGCTCTTCTGAAGTGGAATACCTGAAAAGCAAAGGGGTAGACATGAATTTTGAAAAATCGGTCTATTCTATCAATAAAGGGTTATGGGGCACCAGCGTTGGAGGAAAAGAAACCCTTTCTTCCAACAGCTATCTTCCGGACGATGCATGGCCTACCCAGGTTACAAAGACCGGAACAGAGCAAGTGACCCTTTCCTTTGAGCAGGGAACACTGAAAAAAGTGAACGACCAGGCTTTTGACCATCCTGTGGAAGCAATTCAGCATTTACAGCAAATTGCCGGACCTTACGGAATTGGAAGAGACATTCACGTAGGCGATACGATTATTGGCATCAAAGGCCGCGTGGGATTTGAAGCAGCAGCGCCTATTTTAATCATTAAAGCCCATCACGCATTGGAAAAGCATGTGCTCAGCAAATGGCAATTGCAGTGGAAGGATCAGCTGGCCGCATTCTACGGAACATGGCTGCACGAAGGGCAGATACTGGATCCCGTGATGCGCGACATTGAAGCTTACCTGGAAAGCAGTCAGCGGAATGTAACCGGAGATATTTTTTTACAGTTGCATCCCTACCGGTATCAGGTGCTGGGTATTGAAAGCCCTTACGATCTTATGAATAATGAGTTTGGAAGCTACGGAGAAACCAACAGAAGCTTTACCGGTGATGATGTAAAAGGCTTTACAAGAATATTTGGCAACCAGACTTCTATTTATCATCAGATAAAAGAATATGCCAGTCAAAAAAAATAGAATTGTAAGCGGCGAACAGCCGCTTCATTTTTATACATGGGGTAAGGATTGTACCGCTGCAGTGTTAGCTGACAGCCTTTCTTTGTCTGTTAAGCAGGAAACCATTCCGCCGGGAAGCGGTGAACAACTTCATTTGCACCACCAGGCATCCCAGTTCTTCTATATACTCAAAGGAACCGCCACATTTGAAATCGACGAGGCATATTTTGAGGTTCCGGAGAAAAAAGGAATAGCTATACAGGCAGGGCAAAAGCACAGGATATACAATGCCCGGGTGGAATTACTGGAATTTATTGTATATTCCCAACCTTCAACAGAGAAAGATCGCGTAAATTTGTAGACATACTACAAAGTTATTTTATAACACCGGGCAGCGCCTGGTTTTCGAAAAAGAGTTAGCTATGAGCATAAAAGTTGGAATTATTGGTGGCGCCGGCTATACCGGCGGTGAGTTAATCCGTATTTTGATCAATCATCCGTCTGCAGCAATTTCGTTTATTCATAGCAGAAGTAATGCTGATAAATTAGTTACAGATGTTCATAGCGACCTGATTGGTGATACCGACCTGAAATTCACCGGCGAAATAAAACAGGACATCGACGTACTGTTTCTTTGTCTGGGACATGGAGAGTCTACAAAATTCCTCCGGGAAACGCCCATCAATCCATCTGTAAAGATCATTGATCTGGCAAATGATTTCCGCTTGCGGAAAGACCAGGAACAGCCTTCCCTGAACCGGGAATTCGTATATGGGCTACCGGAGCTGAACCGGGCTGCCATCAAAACGGCTTCCAACATTGCCAATCCCGGATGTTTTGCCACAACCATTCAGTTAGGTTTACTGCCCCTGGCAAATACAGGGATCCTAAAGGATATTTATACCACGGGAATCACGGGGTCCACCGGCGCCGGGCAAAAACTGGCCGCTACGGCTCA
>DASVMC010000703.1:0-4391 GCA_036384555.1 Niabella sp.
GATAAAATCTACGGGAGTTTGCGTACCGTTTTTCAGGCTGCGTACCAGGCTGATCATACTGGTACCACGGGACACCTTGTATTTCCCCGGCCGCACATTGGTAAAGCCGATTGCCCGGGAAGCAAGATCAAACCAGGTAAGGCCCGAAAGGACTTTTTCATTTACCAGCTGTTTCCTGAGCCCTTCCATGGTTGTTCCTGTTTTTACCAATAAGAACCCTTTTTCTGTTTTATGGATTGCAGGCCCCAGGAACTGGTATCCTGCAAACAAGGCTACAACCAACAGAACAATTCCTATATAAAAGCCGGTCTTTTTTTTCTTTGCCATTATTTTATGCGCTTACTTAAACGGTGAAGATAGCAGAAAACGGGTATATGGTCCTGTACTGCACACCAGGTTGTTTATTCTCTTTTGGGATCCTGAACTCATCAGTTCTTTAAATAGCGTAATTCGATCACCTGTTCCGTGTTTCCGGTGATCCTGAACCGGTCATCCACCCGCTGTCCTACCACCCAAACGATCTTCCGGTTCATTTCCACCACCCAGACCGCTTCTTTTTGTGTCATCGATAATTTTTTATCAATCAAAAAACGGGAGATCTTTTTCTTTTTTGTCATTCCCAGCGGATAGAAATAATCACCGGTCTTCCAGGGACGCAATACCAGCGGAAATTGAATTTCCGCAGCATTCAGCCAGGCCGTTTCCGGTTCGCGGGGAATAGCATTTCCCTGTTTTTCCAGCTGTTTTACAGTCAGTATTCCTTCTTTAAAAATAAACCGGCCTGTCTGCTCAACCAGTACGCGTGCATTTTCAACAGACTGTAAGGGCGCAAGAATGAGGTGCCTGCGGTCACGGATCAACCGGTGCGTTGCAGAAGCAATGTAGTGCCCGGGGTCAGATTCCGTCAGGCGCATAATTTCCGGCATTTGCGCTGCTCCAAAGCCATAGTTTTTAATAATTTCAAACAGTAAGGTAGATGGAGCAACCGATTTCAGCAACAGCAGCACGGGTATATGTACCTCTGCCCCTTTTGGTACCAGCAGCTTCTTTTTATACTGCTCAACGGATTGCTGGTACAGCCGGGCCGTTTCTTTAAAACGGTCAACATTAGCGATCAGATTATTTTCTACTTCCGGATAAATACCTGCTATCTGAGGTAATAATTCATTTCGTATAAAATTGCGTGTGTACTCACTTTTTAAATTGCTCTCATCCTGTACAAAATCCAGCTGTTCTGCTTCCAGGAATGCTTCCAGCTCCGTTCTTTTAGCAAATAAGAGCGGCCGTATAATAGTACCATTCTGTTCTTTTATCCCCGTCAGCCCATTTATACCGGTACCCCGGAAAAAGTTCATCAGCATGGTTTCTACCGTATCATTGGCATGATGGGCCGTCAGCAGGTAATCAAATCCATTCCCGCTCCGTATTTCCTCAAACCATTCATAACGCAGTACCCGTGCGGCCTCCTGTATCGACTGTTTATTTTCAGCGGCAAAGGTTTTGGTATTAAACCGGATAGAGAAAAACGGCACTTCCCATTTTTCTGCCCGGGCTTTTACAAATGCTTCATCGCCATCACTTGCCGTACCTCTCAGCTGAAAATTACAATGTGCTATTCCAAAATTGAATCCGGCTTTTTTACACAGACCGGCCAGCGCCATCGAGTCTATACCGCCGCTTACAGCCAGTAACAACCGGTCTTTTTGAGTAAAAAGATGCTGCTGGTGAATATGTCTTATAAATTGATTTACGAAATCCATTTACCGGTTTTGATCTGTACTAAAAGAATCATCAACTCAAAAATGCTACCTGATACGGTCAGCGCTCTTAAAAGAAAGATCCGCCTGCTAAAATTCCAGGTACTCACAGGCTGCTCTTAATTCATTATACGCATGCATCTCTCCCATCCGTTCTGCAACCTCCATTCCCTTTTTATAAATAAAAACAGCTCCTGCCTCATCCTCCTTTCGCTCCAGCAGTTTTCCCAAATGATAATAGCTGCCCACATAATCAGGATCTGTGGATAAAATTTTCCGAAATACCGCTTCTGCTTTATCCTCGTCCCCCGCCTTTATGTATTCCAGTGCCAGCGCATGATTCATGAAAGAATCATCCGGCTGCTCTTTTAACAATGCCTCTAATTTGTCAATGCGGTTCACTTCAATCAATTTTTTAAATTTTATTTTTTTATTATCTTACGCCTGTTATCTTTGTTTAGTTGCATAAACAACTTTCATCCAAAAAGAAGTCCGATATGAAAATATTAGTTTGTATAAGTAAAACGCCTGATACTACGGCAAAAATAGCTTTCACCGATAATAATACGAAATTTGATACTGCCGGGGTTCAGTGGATCATTAACCCCAACGATGAATACTATGCATTAGTAAGGGCCATTGAGCTAAAAGAAGCCGATGCAGGTACCGTTATACATTTAATTAATGTAGGAGGTCCTGATTCGGATGCAATCATCCGCAAAGCCCTGGCACTGGGCGGAGATGAGGCCATTCGCGTGAACGCAGAGCATCTTGACAGTTTTGGAATTGCATCGCAAATTGCCCGTGTGGCCAGGGAAGGCAGCTACGACCTGATCTTTTTAGGAAAAGAAACCATCGATTATAACGGAAGCGCTGTTGGCGGAATGGTAGCAGAATTGCTGGACCTGCCTTATGTGTCTCTTGCCACGAAATTTGAACTGAACGGAACAACGGCAACCATTACCCGTGAAATTGAAGGTGGTGAAGAAATAAATGAAGTCAGCCTGCCGGTTGTGGTCAGCTGTAATAAAGGTATGGCAGAGCAACGCATTCCTAATATGCGCGGCATCATGGCGGCCCGTACCAAACCCTTAAAAGTAGCAGACCCTGCTGTTGAAGAGGCGTTAACAATTACAGAAACTTTCAGTCTCCCGCCCGCAAAAGCAGGTGTTAAACTGATCGATCCTGACAATATACAGGAGCTGGTACGCCTGCTGCACGAAGAAGCAAAAGTTATTTAATTTCCGGCTTGTTGTTTTGGGTCATTCCCTTTTTCTAATAGTACCCGGACGACAATCCTTAAACCACAAACAATAAAATTACTATGTCAGTTTTAGTATTTATCGATATAAATGAAGAGGGTCAGGTCAAAAAAACTTCACTGGAGGTCTTAACATACGGTTCTAAATTAGCAAAGCAACTGGGTACAGAGGCCGAAGGAGTGGTACTTGCTCCGGCAAAGGAAGATCTGGCTGCTCTTGGAAAATATGGCATTCAAAAAGTGCACCAGGTGAGCAATGAAGCGCTGGCACATTTTGACGCACAGGTATATACAAAAGCGCTGGCCCAGGTAGCTGAAGCAACCGGCGCAACGGTTGTGGTATTTGCCAACAATACAGATGGTAAAGCAATAGCGCCCCGTTTATCGGTTCGTTTAAAAGCCGGTCTGGTTTCAGGCGCTATAGCGCTACCGGAAACCGGCGACGGCTTTGTCGTAAAGAAATCCGTCTTCTCAGGTAAGGCCTTTGCAGCCATAAAGATCAATACCCCGGTAAAGATCATCAGCCTGAATCCCAATTCCTTTTCTATTGAAGCCGGAGAGGGAACTGCAGCAGTCATTCCGACAACCGTAACGGTTGATGCGCCCAGAATAAAAGTAACCAGTGTACAAAAGCAAAAAGCTGAAGTGCCTTTAGCCGAAGCGGAACGCGTGGTAAGCGGCGGGCGGGGTATGAAAGGTCCTGAAAACTGGGGCATCCTGGAAGATCTGGCAAAAGCGTTGGATGCAGCATTGGCCTGCAGCCGTCCTGTGGCGGATGCGCACTGGCGCCCCCATAATGAACACGTAGGACAAACCGGCGGTACTATTGCGCCTAATCTTTATGTAGCGGTGGGCATTTCCGGCGCTATTCAACACCTGGCTGGCGTCAACCGTAGTAAAGTGATCGTTGTTATCAATAAGGATCCCGAAGCCCCTTTCTTTAAAGCCGCCGATTATGGAGTGGTAGGCGATCTGTTTGATGTGGTTCCAAAATTCACAGCGGCTGTAAAACAGCTAAAAGGATAAGCAAAGGAAACAGGTAAGCAGCAACTTTTAAAACAAGTAGCTGCTTACCTGTTTTTTTTGGAACTAGGCCTGAAAAAAAATGTGGCCGGCTTTTGTGTAATCAGGCGCCTCCCTGCATCCTGCAATAAAATGCATATGAAAAAGCTGGTCTCCCTGGTTTTGATCCTGTTCTGCGCACAAGCGTCCTTTGCGCAGCTTAACTCTATAATCATTAGCCCAGGCCATCCTAAATCTTCGGCCCTTCCAAATCCGTATGTAATTGATACTTCAAGTATTAAAAAAATAAACGGTAATTTTTATGCAGGTACTGCCTGGCTCGATCATATGCCGGTACTTTTACCCGGTAA
>DASVMC010000704.1:0-5451 GCA_036384555.1 Niabella sp.
GGGCGGAAATGCTTATGCCGATGAAGCTGTAAAGAACAACGAAAAACATGTATTTGCATTAGAAAGTGATGCGGGCGGTTTTACTCCAAGGGGATTTGGTTTTACAGCCTCTGAGGAGCAGCTGAAAAAACTAAAAAGCTGGTCACCGCTGCTGGAACCTTACGGCGGTGGACAATTCAGCGCAGGCGGTGGCGGTGCAGACATTACGCCGGTTCATCAAAAATTGAAAACGCCCATGGGTGAACTGCTGCCTGACTCTCAGCGGTATTTTGACATACATCATGCCCGTTCTGATGTATTTGAGGCAGTAAATAAACGCGAACTGGATCTGGGTGCCGTCAATATGGCTGCTCTGATTTATTTAATTGACCAATACGGTTTGTAAATTTTATCTATGGCAGTCATTACACTTAAAAGACTTGCTGAGGAAGACCTGCACTTTGTAAAGCAGGTTTACGACTGGTACATCCTTAATTCCACAGCCACTTTTCATACCGCTCCTGTTACGATCCCGGAGCTAAAGGAATTCATGTATATAGCGCATCCCCGTTTCCAGTCGTTCCTGATCTGCTCGGATGATCAGCCTGCGGGATACTGTTATCTGACCAATTATAAGAAACGGCAGGCATATGATAAAACAGCAGAGCTCACAATTTACCTCCGGCATGATTGCTTTGCCAAGGGAATTGGCAAAACGGCCCTCCAACAGTTGGAAGCAGCTGCTAAAAAAGCCTTTTTTAAAAACCTTTTAGCCATTATTTCCGGAGATAATGAACGCAGCATTCGTTTTTTTGAGCAAAATGGTTATTTCAAATGCGCCCATTTTAAAAATGTGGGCGAAAAATTCGGCAAAATACTGGACGTGGTCGGCTATCAAAAGGAAATTTAATTTTGAGGATCAAAGACCCTTTTATGAGAATAATTATACTACTACTGTTACTTTACCAGACAGTAACTGCTCCTGCACAAGAACCCGGCGTTTATAAAGAGCCTTCAAAAAAAGCACTTGCGTACCGGGACTTCCGTGCAAGCCTGTCCACCCCTCCTTATGAGCTGATAAAGGTAAAAGCGCTGATAAAAAAAATAAAAGACAATCCGGATAAGGACAACCCGGATATGGGCGCCAGCGCTCTCACGCCTGCAGTATATGATGCGCTTCCCCTGAGAGGGAAATTTACCTATACAATGATTCATCCTGAAATCTATTCACAGAACTGCGCTGTTTTTCCTATGCAGCCGGATGAAGAAAACAAGATTTTCGGACAGCTGATCTCCTGGATGGATGAAAGCACCTGGAGCGACCGGCAGCTGGATTTTTTACGGTCCAATAAAGATTCGGTCATGTATCTTATTAAGGAATCCGTTAACCGGAGCAACCGAATGGGCGTCAACTACAAAGATGCTGTTGTTGAAGCAGATGCCTGGGAAATGATCCCTTTCCTGGTCCACTTTTATACCAACAATAAAAAGGACAAAGATGTGCTGACCACGCTGATGCTTTTAATGAAAAAGGGCCAATACAGCGCCTTTATCCATTCACCCTCCTACAAAAAGTTATATGGAGCAGAAAGTAATTACGAAACAGCACTGAATTATAATAAAGCCAACGAGACCCTGATCCTGGAACGGGCCTCAGGTTATTATGAGTTAAAAAATAAAAAATGAACCGGTTATTATATAACTGCGGTTACCTTCACTACTGCTTTCTTTTGCTCTGCATCTTTTGCACCCATGCGCATGCCCAACCGAAATCATTTATATGCATTCCCGGCGGGTCTTATAAAGTAGGGCTTAAAGGCAATATTGAAAATCCTTTACGCACAGTTATGGTTGACCGTTTTTATATAGCTTCGACGGAGTTAACAAATGCCGAGTTTGATACATTTATAAAAGCAACCGGCTATAGAACCGAAGCCGAACGTTTTAGAAATGCACAGGTGTTTGAACCCGGCCTGGAAGAGTTCCGGTGGATCACAGACAGTACGGCCAGCTGGAGATATCCTAACGGTATTACAAGAGGTGGTATTGAGCACAAAATGGATCATCCTGTCACCACGATCAGTTATACGGATGCCATCGCTTATTGTAAGTGGGCGGGTGTACGGCTGCCTACGCTGAATGAATGGGAAATTGCCGCAAGAGCCGGTTCCGCTTCGCTGTATTTTGATACGGTTACCAGCGAGAACATAGCCCTGTACGCTAATATCTGGCAGGGTCGTAACCACCAGATCGCCGACAGCAGTGATGGTTATTTATATACGGCGCCCGTAGCCAGCTTCAGACCCAATTCCCGGGGGCTATATGATGTGCTTGGTAATGTTTTTGAATTCTGCTCAGGATCACTGCCCAGGGATAAAGGAAGAAAAGTAGCACATGCCCGCGGAGGATCCTGGTGGTGCAGTAAAAACGCCTGTAATTTTTTTAATGTTGTTGATATCGGTTCTGTAAATCCGCATGCTTCTTTTAGCAACCTGGGCTTTAGAGTAGTGAAACAACCGATCCCTTAATTTTAAGCTATCAAAAAGCGCATACAATGAAAATAGAACATGCAACCGGAGAAAAAAGAGGTATACAAAAGGACCTGCTCATTTTGCTATTACTGTCGGATCAAAAGAAAGGTTGATGCGTTAACAGAACGTTTCCGGTCTGATGGATTCCCGATAGCGGGTATACCCAGGACATCCGAAGACGGTTATTATGAGCGCATCATTCTGGAGTCTGAAGGAAATGTGGCAGCGCTTATTGCCTGAAGTGCCTCTCTATCTCCTATTGCTCTTTTGAGCATGTTGTCAGCGACGGTTCTGCATCTCTATTTTGCAGCTTGTTTCTTGTCGGCTTCCAGCAGCTCCTGCTGGTGTATGCTTTCTTTATGAACCTCATTATAAAGAGCCCGCACAAATTCTTCCGAAAGCTGCTGATCCTTGCCCCGCCGGATCGCGGCATTCAGTACCTCTTCAAAACGTGCGGACTGGACCACCCCGATGTGATGTTCCATTTTATACGTACCGATGGCCCGGGCTGCCTTCATTCGCTGTCCCAGCAGATCGATCAGCTGTTGATCCAGCGTATCGATCTGGCTGCGATAGTAATTTAGGGTGTCCTTTTCTGATATGTCCTGAGCGTGGATCTTACCCGTATAGAAGCAGCAAACAATACCCAGGCTATAAATTATTTTCTTAATCATTGGAGGAATTGGTTCATCAACATTATTGAATAGAGACTCTTTTGTGTACCTGGTCATAAACGATATTGAGCTTACCGGTACAGCCAGTATTACAACCGGCCCAAAACCATAACGATGAAATCCGGAATTTATTTTCTGAGGGACATATTTTTGAAACAGGTTATTACAAAAAAGCAAAAAAAACGGTTACAGGAGTCAATACAGCGCTGACAAATGTTTCGTTATAAATAGAGGCCCCAGTCAATAAAAGCGGGGAACATTGTCCGGCAGAAACAAAATAGCATTGATTGCAAAAAAAGGGGGAGTAATTACTCCCCCATCATTTATATACCGTCCTGAACTAAAAATTAGCTGTTTTATTGGCAGGATCCCACCAGAGCCGCGCACCACCATTGTCTTCACCGCCTAATAATTGAATCGCCTTTAATACTTCTGCATTGTTTGTATTGTATTCATTCTGAGGAAAAGGAAGTCGGCGAATTTGTACATTGGAATTAATGGTGCCTCCGCTTTTGTTTTGAGCAACGGGAAAGAGTTTCGGGTAGCCGGTACGTCTGAATTCCGCCCAGGCTTCTTCTCCTTCAGGAAAATTAGCAATCCATTTTTGAGTAATAATACGCTCCAGCTTTCTTTCGTTAGAGGCCCCGTCATCCCATTTAACAGTAATAGAAGAAGGTGAAGGGGCATTGTTCGCTGCATTTAACGGGTCTGTGTAGGCGGTTGGTGTACTTGTAGCATCATTAATATAAGACGAAGAAGTAACTCCCCATTGTGCAAAAGAAGTTTGAATTCCCTGCTCATAAAGAGATTGGGGCGTACCCCCTGCATTTGCCCAATTTCTCAAAGCGGCCTCTGCCCTAAGGAAATAGACCTCGGCAGCTGTCATTAAAACAGGTGATGTTTTTAAAGTATATGAAGGATTGGCCCCATCTTTAAAGTTTAACGTAGAATATTTGCTATAATCATAAGTACCCACATCTGCGCCGATACGAATTCCCTGATACTTACCGGTTGATTTCGGATCAGTCGATTTATCCATATATTTTTCAACACGCGGATCATCATAGCCTTCCATATAGCATTGTATAGAAGCACCTATTGAAATATTTGCCCAGTTAATAGTAATTGCTGCCAGGGGATTACTGTAGTTCCCGGATGGAACTGTTACCCTTACGATCTGAGTATTACTGGTAATAACACCCCCATTGGAAGCATTAAGCGCTTTCTCTCCTTCAGTTTTTGCGGTAGCTGCATCAATCCTTGTCAGGCGCATTGCCAGTCTTAACCGTAACGAATTGGCAAACTGCAACCAGTTTTTAAATTCATTAGCTTTATCACTGCCATAGATCAGATCCATAGAAGAAAAATCAAAATCAAGCGATCCGTTACTGCCAATAAAAAGCTGTAATTCCGTTACTGCGGTGTCAAGATCTGCAAATAAATGGGTATATACATCCTTTTGGGCATCATAAGGTGTTCCCAGGGATCCGTTCTGCAAAGGTCCTGACTGTGTATAAGGGATCGGTCCATACAGATCAGTAACACGGCTCATAGCTGCTACCTGAATCACTTTGGCAACAGCCCACACTGCCGGATACTTGGTATCCACACCCATATTTTTAATGATATTCATATAACGCATTACATCAAGATATCCTACCTTAAAAGGCTCTCCATTCCATCCTGCCACCAAAGCATAGTTCAGGTTATTATTACCGCTATTGAAGTTGATCGGGCTCATAAAATAGCCGGAATAGCAATCGGCATTCAGGTTCTGCTGCAGCTGATAGGAATTAGGATCTCCACCACCAGAGAAATTATAAACCGCCATTGCAATGTGCTTATAAGCGGAGGCCATGTCAATGGCTACGTTGAGATTACTGGTATTGTATTTATCAAAATTTTTTGTACATCCCGTAACAACCAGTCCAAAAATAATCGCTGCAAGTCCGCGGGTTGCATATCTTAAGACATATTTTTTATAGTTCATTGATAGATTCTTTAGTAGTTGTGAATGATTCATTAGAAATGCGCATTTAAATTGATTCCAAATCCGCGTATCGCAGGCGGCATAAATATGTCAACACCCGAAAGTCCGTTCCCGGTTGACAAGGTCAGCTCCGGATCAAAAGGAGCCTTCTTATAAAAATAGATCAGGTTGTTCCCTGTTAAGGACAACCGAAGATCTTTTATAAAAGATTGCCGGATCGGAATCATATACCCCAGCGATAACTCCCTTAAACGAATAGTGGACGCGCTATACATAT
>DASVMC010000705.1:0-1753 GCA_036384555.1 Niabella sp.
CGACAAAAATGTACAGGAAAAAAAAGAATTGTCTTGAAAGGACCGAAAAAAAAACACCATTGAATTGAAGCCGCGCCTGTTCTATATAATTGAATTGCCCGAGAAAAATGGTTACCACAAAAACGATCAGGTATAGGTACAGCATACGCACCAGCTCTGCTGAATGCCAGATTTTACCAAAATAAGGGATGGCAAAAATCAATATCAAGAGGATGATCCCTGTGATCAGGGAACTTAAAACAAATGAAGCGGTAGTGATTCTCATCCGGTCAGCTTTATTAGCAGAAGTAAGGTATTTGATTGTAGCTTCCTGCGTAAAGCCATTTTTAGCCATTTCAATGATACCTGTAATGCTCAGGAAGATGGCCCACAAACCATAGTCATCTTTGGAGAGTACTCTTAAAAGCATGTAAAAACTTAAAAAGCCTAATAGGACACCGGTTGCGTTTTGTGTTACAGTTAAAAAACCGTTTTTCAGCCAATAGTTTTTACCCGACATTATAATATAATTACTTTTTGCGCAAAGATAATGTTCTAAATGATACTACTTTAATGCTTGTGAAATGGAAACACAGAAGCTGTTTTGTATACGTTCCGGACTTTAGTTCTTTACACCTTTATTCAATAATATTTTCTTTCTGATCCTTGTAAATAGATTCTTTTGTGAAATAATTCTTGAAGCCCCGTAGGTGATTTAAAAGTCTTTTTTTGAAGCTGTTAAAAAAAGAGCCATCCTTGCCAACGGTTCCATATCCGGTAACTACCCGCGCCTTCCTGTTTTTTATAAATACAAGCTTGCCATATTTTTGTAAACCAAGAGCCATCATTCCATCCTCGCCCCGTTTAATCTGAACTCTAAATCCGATTTTCCGGCCATATTCAATATTATAACCAAATACCATCCCTCTCACGGACAGTTCCGGCCGTTTAATGGATTGTATGCGTAAATGAAGATCGCGGAATAATTCGTATAATTTTACAGATAGCCAGGAATGCTTTTCGTCGGGGATATAACTCCACAAGGAATATACGCCTGATATGCCGGGTTGCTCAAGCTGGTCAACTAAAAGCTCAATGTATTTTTGGGGGTACATGGTATCAGCGTCAATACAGATATAATATTTACCTCTGGCATGATCTAATCCGCATTGCCGGGCATAGCCTGGACCCTTTCTTACCTCATTATAGCAGGTAATGCCGGCAGCATTAAACACTTCTTCTGTACGATCAATAGAATTATTATTGATCCCAATGATCTCAATCGGATATTTGCATTTGGATTCACTTAATGACCAAAGGCAGCTTAATAATCTTTTTTCTTCATTATAGGCAATTATCACAACTGATACCAGTGGTGTATCATTCTGTAATTGTTGTAATTGTGTTTTTATTGTTGTAATTGTTCCCCTGGGGGCAGTATTAAACGGCTTTTCGTAAACGGATAGATATTTTGTATACCACTTCATTACGTAACATTCAGAATTTAAAAGCACCGGCATTTAAGGCTTCAGTATATTTTGCCCAGGTATTTTGCTCAATATTGTATTGTTTAAGTATTTTACCTGGATTTCCGGCAACCACAGAATAAGGAGGTACATTCTTGGTAATTACGCTTCCTGCACCGATTACAGAATGCTTCCCAATGCTAACACCGGCTGTTATAGTAGTATTAGCACCTATCCATACATTGTCCTCAATAATGATTTCACGGGTAGTAATACCTTGTTCTACAGGAGCTTTGCTAACATCCTGG
>DASVMC010000706.1:0-2088 GCA_036384555.1 Niabella sp.
CTTATAATTAATTGCTATATCCTGCTATTACGGATCAGCACACAGATAAGGAGTCCGGCAAAAATCCTATTTCCTGATTTTTCATTACCTCAACGATCCTGCCGCCCGAAGTGCCAGGCTTCAGCATTCGATTTCAGTAACAAATATAATACAAAGCAATTAATTGTCATAAATACATTTATTTTTTACGTACGACCAGTGAAAACCAACCGGCTCCGGTGGCAAAAAAGCTGCCTGCTATATTTTCAGCATTTTAGCAAGATGGCCCAGCTGCTTCAACTTCAGTTCCAGCTCATCTGTCCAGGGCAGGCCGATGCAAAGACGCATACAGTGCTGAAACTGGTCTTGCAATGTAAACATCCTGCCCGGCGCGATACTGATCCGTTTTTTTAAGGCGTAATTGTACAATTCTGTCGTATCAATCCCTTCCGGAAATTCAACCCATAAGGCCAGCCCGCCCTGTGGCTGGCTTATTTTTGTGCCATCGGGAAAATAAGCTGCTATTGCAGTTGCATATTGACTGTAATTTTCCTGCAGCATCTTACGGAGACGCCTGAGATGGTGTTCATACCGGCCCGTCATCAGAAAATTACCGACTGCTTCATGGATCAGAGAAGTAGAAGATAAAGAATGGATCCATTTTAATCTTAGCAGCTGCTCTTTGTACTTTCCGGGCGCAACCCAACCGACACGATACCCCGGAGCAAGTGTTTTAGATACAGAGCCGCACCATAAAACATTTCCTTCCCGGTCAAACGATTTACAACATTTCGGCCGCTCTGCCCCAAAATGGATATCCCCGTAAGTATCATCTTCAATAAGCGGAATATGATGCTTTGATAACAAGGCAACGATCTCTTTTTTATTTTCATCGGGCGTACAATATCCCAGCGGCGTATTGAAATTGGGAACCAGAAGACAGACCTTTATTTTAGGCAATAATTCTTTCAGGGCATCAATAGCTACCCCATTTACCGGATGTGTAGCCAGCTCCAGTACTTTTAACCCCATACTGACGGCAAGCTGCAATATTCCCGGGTAACAGGGGCTCTCTAATGCAATCGTATCACCCGGCCTGGTCAATGCCATAAGACATAAGGCCAACGCATTCATACAACCATTGGTAGTAATGATATCGCTCTCCTTTAAACGTCCTTTCCAGGCCAGTGAACGCACAGCTACCATTCTCCGTAGTTTTTCGTTCCCCTCTACAGGTTCATAACCGGTACCGGCTGCTTCCAGTTCTTTTGCCGCCAGCACAATTTCTTTTTTCAATTTTGCCAAAGGCAGCAGGTCTCCGGAAGGCACACCAATAGAAAAAAGGGTCAGCTCCTTACGTCCCATATTGGAATAAACGCCGCTGATCAGCTCATCAGGCTCAGCATTATTGGCAACAGGAAGCGGCTTACTTATTTCAGGTAAAGGTAACTTCAGGTAATTTAACCGGCTGACAAAATACCCCGATCCCCTTCTGGATTCTATAAGCGATTGGGCTTCCAATTCGAGGAAGATTCTTTTGGAAGTATTTATACTGATACCGTGCTCTTTGCTCAGCATTCTTACGGAGGGCAGCCGTTCCCCGGTTTTAAAAACCCCGGCTTTGATTTTAGCCGCAATATTATTTGCTATTTCATTATATAAAAATACTTTCTTCACAGAACGAATTTAACTGTGTCCATCGTATTTTCAAAAACTGTGACTGTGTTTATCCGGATACTTTGCTGAATTTTGTATTAAAATCAATATATAATGAATCAGGTGAACCGTATTCCAACAGCGCATTCAAAAAATGGCTGGGTCAATGGTTTTATAGGCGTTGTATTATTCAGTGGTTCTTTACCGGCTACAAGAGTAGCCGTTCTGGATTTAAACCCGGTATTCCTTACCGTATCCCGGGCCTCTATTGCTGCACTGCTTGCTATTACAGCCCTATTGATCTTCAAACAAAAATGGCCGGCAAAAACACAGCTTTTGCCACTGGCTATTGTGGCTATTGGTGTGGTAGTAGGATTTCCCTTATTAAGTGCCCTGGCATTACAGCAGGTTACTTCGGCACACTCCATTGTTTTTGTTGGGATACTTCCTCTG
>DASVMC010000707.1:0-3789 GCA_036384555.1 Niabella sp.
GGATGTTCCCTTTTATTATGCCCTGGCAGATGCGTTTACCATCTGCGATCACCATTTCTGTTCTTCTCTTACAGGCACCACGCCCAACCGGCTGTTCTTCTGGACAGGCAATATCCGCCCGGATCTCTCCGGGAAAAGCAAGCCTGCCGTTCGTAATTCACAGGCAGAGTCGCGGGATAATGTGTATGTAGACTGGAGCTCTTTCCCGGAGTTGCTGGAAGACAGCGGTGTGGACTGGCGCATTTACCAGAATGAATTGTGGACGGCCAACCTGGAAGATGAGATCGATTACTGGCTGGGTAATTATGGCGATAACGCAGTGGAGTATATTAAAAATCACCGCGTAAAATTATCCGCTTATTTCAGGCAACACGGCGATGCAACCGGTAAACAAAAAATACCGGCAGCTCATATACAGGAACAATATAACCGATTATCACAACGTGAGAAAAACCTGGTGGATAAGGCATTTACCACCAATATCCAGCATGAAGATTATTTGCAGCTGGAACCATTCACTTTTACAGATGATACGGGTGCACAGAAAACAGTGAATATTCCCGGGCAGGATATTTTTAAGCAGTTCCGGGAAGATGTGCAGAACGGAAAGCTGCCTGCTGTTTCCTGGCTGGTGGCACCGCAAAGTTTTTCGGATCATACCAGTACACCGTTATATGGTACCTGGTATGTGTCTGAAGCGCTGAAAATCTTAACTGAGAATCCGGAGGTCTGGAAAAAAACTATTTTTATTTTAACCTATGATGAGAACGACGGATATTATGACCACCTGGCCCCGTTTGTGGTTCCCAAAAAAGGAGACCCCTCAACCGGTAAAGTATCAGATGATATTGATCCCACGGCAGATTTTTCCTGGGAACATGATCTTCCGATAGGGTTGGGCTACCGGGTTCCCTTTATTGTAGCCTCGCCCTGGAGCAAAGGAGGCTTTGTTAATTCAGAGATTTTTGATCACACATCCACGCTCATGTTCCTGGAGCATTTTCTTTCAAAGAAAACCGGGAAAGAGATCCGCAGTCCGCATATCAGCAGTTGGCGGCGCGCTATTTGCGGCGATCTGAGTTCTGTATTCCGTCCCTATAATGGAGAAAACTATCCGCTTCCTGAATCGCTGGCAAGAACGGCGGTTGTTGAACATATTCAGAATGCGAAAAATAAACCGGAGCAAAAACCGCCTGCCCCGCTAAATCAAAATGAAATAGCGGCAATAAATCAGAATCCTGCGTGGGCAGCTGCCAATAAAGACCGGATACCACAACAGGAAAAAGGTACCCGGCCTGCATCAGCATTGCCCTACCGGTTGTATGCTGATTGTGCGGTCAGTGCCGACAAAAAATCATTGACCCTGCATTTTAAAGCAGCCGCAAAAGAACATGCAAATGAGCAGGCGTTAAGGGGCGCTCCGTTTAACGTATATACACCGGCAACCTATAACTCGGTGACGGGCAGGAACTGGTTTTATGCGGTTGGAGCAGGTAAAGCAATCGAAGATCATTATACCATCGATCAATTTTCCAATAAAGAATACAACCTGATGGTACAGGGGCCAAACGGCTTTTTCCGTCATTTCAAAGGCACTGCAACGGGTGCGGATATTACGGTACAATGTGATTATGTACGGCATGGCCTGTTCCGGAAAAAGGTGAACGGGGATCTGGAAGTAATTATTCAGAATCATTCTTCGGCAACACAGCAACTCCTGTTAAAAGATCATGCTTATGGAATGGAGCCGCAAGAGGTTACTGTAAAGCCTGATGCAAAAAAGCATATTACGATAAAGTTAGAAGGAAGCAAACATTGGTACGACTTTTCTGTAGTGCTAAAAGATGACCCTTCCTTTGAATGGCATTATGCGGGACATGTGGAAACAGGAAAGGAGTCCATTACAGATCCCCAGATGGCAGGAAACTGATATCAGCCTGAGTTTGATAAAGGCTATAATTCCTATACAGGGATGCTTCTGGCCAGGCAGCTATCATTTTAAGCAAATGCCCCAAAAAAGCCGCCCAGATCAGGCGGCTTATTGTATAACTAATTGCTATGTCTCTATTGTTGAGGCTGTTGAGGCTGTGGCTGTTGTTGAGGCTGTTGCTGTTCAGGCTGTGCAGCCGGCACCGGTTCCTGTTTTGCTTCAGGCGCTTTGTCGATCAGTTCCATAAACTGATCCAGCTTCGGTGTAATAATGATCTCAGTTCTCCGGTTCCTTGTCTTTCCTTCGTCGGTATTATTATCTGCCACGGGATTGTATTCACCACGTCCGCCAACCGTCAGGCGTTTCGGATCAACCCCGTAGGTGTTTTGCAATGCCTGCACAACAGAGGAGGCCCGCAGGGAACTCAGGTCCCAGTTGTTACGAATGTTGGGGCGGTTGATCGGGACATTATCTGTGTTACCTTCCACCAGCACTTCATAATCCTTATAATCCATAATGATCTTGGCGATCTTGCTTAATGTTTCACCCGCCTTTTCTGATATTTCATAGCTGCCGGATTTATACAGCATATTATCCGATAAGGAAATATAAACAACGCCTTTCAGTACTTTAATATCAACATCCTTCAGCTCATCGCGGCTAAGCGAGCGCGTAAGGTTATTGGTCAGCACCATTAACAGGGAGTCGCTTTTGTTCTTTTCATTCACCAGGTGCTGGATGTATTTATTGGAGGAGTTGATCTCATCCACCAGCTTGGATATGTTTACCCCGCCCTGGGTGATGCTTTTATCCAGAGAGCCCTGGAGCGCTGCCAGTGCCTTTTTTAAAGACGCATTATTGGCGCGTTCTTGTTCCAGCTGTTCTTCCAGGCTTTTAACACGTTGCTGGCTCGATGCCAGGTCTACCTGACTGGTCTGATAACGCTGGTTCAGGTTTGCATAATCACTTTGCAATGAAGTAAATTTTTTATTACTTACACAACCTGAAAAAAACAATGCAGCACCCAGTACAGCAATTGGTAAAAATAATTTTCCTTTCATAATAGAAACTCTTTTAAGCCTGTTTCAACTTTAGTTGAAGCAGTTGCACTTTGTTTAACAAAAGCAATGCCTAATTTAGAACAGCACCTGTTTTTATGCCCTGTATTCCTTATAATTTAAGGAATAATTATATTTTAACCTAAAGGAGGCTTTTGCGGTAAAAAGACGGTTACGGCCTGCATTTCGTTGCAAAAAGCAAACGGGAATCCGTATTTTTTGAAAAAAACAACGGAAAATTGATAATATTTAAGAAATCTAACTTATCTTGTGCCAATATCTTGCAAAATGCAGTATGAGTTTCAAAATATCCAAATGAATAAATGTTCCATTAATGGAACCACCACTGCTATTACCACAACCCCTTGCGGGTTGTAAGCTGCTATATTCTCCACTGGGCCTCTGGCCGTTTTTTTCGAAAAAAGTTTCTTTACGTTCTAAAATAGATTCATGCAGGTTTTAAAATTTGGCGGCTCTTCTGTAGCTAATGCCAATAATATACAAAAAGTAGCTGCTATTGTTTGCAACGCGGCAAAATCAGACTCGATTGTTGTGGTTGTTTCTGCATTAGGTGGTATGACGGATCTGTTGCTCCATTCCGGGAAGGCAGCGGCAGAAGGCGACGAGATTTTCAGAGAGTCGGTAAAACAAATGGAACAGCGGCATTTTGAGGCGGTAAGGGAGTTGATACCTGTTGCCCGTCAGAGTGCTTTGCTGAGCCTTGTAAAAAAAGCAACCAACGAGATTGAAGAGATTTGTAATGGCATTTTTTTGCTGAGGGAAATTACACCCAGGAATATG
>DASVMC010000708.1:0-7554 GCA_036384555.1 Niabella sp.
GCTATTGCTGCAGTGGGTTCTACTGTAAAGGCCAATTCAGACCAGCTCTCTATTGCAACAGGTACCGTATTCCTGCTGAATGCGCTGGCCCTATTTATCTTTCCGGTATTTGGACATTGGCTCGGTCTCTCGCAGGTGCAATTCGGACATTGGGTTGCAATTGCCATTCATGATACAAGCTCCGTAGTAGGCGCCAGTGCACATTACGGGGATGAAGCGCTGAAAGTAGCTTCCATATCCAAAATGCTGCGGATCTTATGGATCATTCCTGTACTGACTATTTTAGTGATCGGCTCTTCTAAAAATAAACGGACGCTGAAATTTCCGCTGTTCATTATCGGATTTATCCTTGCATCCTGTATATTCAGCTTTATTCCTGCCGGAAAAGAACTGTTTAAAGACCTGTATGCCGTAGCCAAACAAATGATGGTCGTAAGCCTGTTTATGATCGGGTCCAGTGTTTCTGTAGGAACGGTCAAACAGGTGGTGGGCGGAAAGGTATTGTTACAGGCCGTAGCGCTCTGGGTATTGGTAACAGTAGCTTCGCTGCTGGTGATCGTATGGATGCAATAATATCCAGGAAATGCTGTGACTTTTTGGAATTACAATTACCAGTGAAAGCACCAGCAATGATCAACACCACCAATAACAAAAAACAGCAGTCACAGCGTGACGGTAAAAGAATACGCCATCACCTCAGCGAATGCTGCTCCGAATAATTATTAAAATGCGTCTGCCTCCCGGTAGGCCTGTATTACGGCAAGCTCCCCTTCTTTTCCGGGTTTACTTTTTCCATGTTCGCAGCAAAGGGTACCCGTGTATCCCTTTTCATAAATGTGTTTGAAGATATTCTTATAATTCATTTCCCCCGAAGAAGGTTCATTGCGGCCTGGATTATCAGCAATATGAAATGAACTTATATGGTCCCAGCAGCTATTGATGTTGGGAATGATATTCCCTTCGGTAATCTGCTGATGATACAGATCATCAACAATCCTGCAACCGGGATGATTAACAACTGTGCAGATCATTTTTGCCTGTGGCATGCGTGTAAGAAATAGCCCCGGATGATTGGTATGATTCAATGGCTCTAATACAAAGGTCAGACCTGTTTTTTCCGCCAGGTCACAACACATTCTTAAGTTCTCAATTACATTGGCCGTCTGGTAATCCCATTGAAGTTTTTGATCATAACGACCCAGCACTACCAGCGCCTTATTAATGCCCGTTCGCTTCTGAACTTCCACGCCCGCCATAACTTTCTTCTTCAGCATTTCCCTGATAGCCGGGTCCTGCAGCACGAAGGTGCTGCCGCTGAAATCAATCTTCAGCGAGAACTCTGCCATCTCCAAGCCCAAGCGCGCAGCTGCATTTGCAAGCTTTTCCTGGTTTTCCGGAGGCATATTCACCAAACCCAGCTCAAACACAGCACGGAATCCCTGATCTGCAATGAACTTCATATTATCAACCGGATCTTTCCCCGAATGCGCTGAAAATAAGGAGAGGCCAGGCGCATACTTTAACCTGAATGTTGCTTTGTTGGAAACAGGGCTCCGATCACCTGCTCTTTCCTTTCTGAAGTGTGCTGCATGCGCAATTCCGCTAAAACCCGCCATAGCTGCGCCACCAGCTATAGCAGCTTTTCTTATAAAATTCCTACGTTCCATAAAAGATTCAACAATTAAAGCTCCCGGATCCAGATATTCCGGAAACTAACCGGCTCACTTTTATCACCATGTGCCTGTAGCCTGATGGGCCCTTCCTGATGCGGCACTACCTGAGGGAGTCCTATAAACGGCGTGGTTCCCAGGATCACCGTACTGTTCTGAATAAGTATTCCATTTTGCAGTACGGTCACAACCGGTTTCGTGCGGTACGTTCCGTCTTTCTTAAACGTGGGAGCCGTATAAATGATATCGTAAACATTCCATTCGCCCGGCTTCCGCATCGCGTTTGCAATAGGAGCCGTTTGTTTGTAGATGCTGCCGGCCTGACCATTTACATACGTTTCATTTTTATAGGAATCCAGTATCTGCAACTCATACAATCCCTGCAGGAAAATGCCACTGTTTCCCCGCATCTGGCCTTCACCATGAATACCTGCGGGTATCCGCCATTCAATGTGTAATTGAAAATCGCCAAATTTCCGTTTCGTTTGAATGTCCCCTGCCGCTTTGTTCACAGTCAATACGCCACCTGATACCAGCCAGCCCGCATCTTTCCCCGTTGAAGGAACAAACTTGGATAGATCCTTGCCTTTTACAAGTACTTTGGCATCCGGAGCACCCTCCCATTCCGACAGTCCTGAGCCATCAAATAAAACAATAGCATCTGACGGAGGAGTCATCACCCCATCCAGCGCTCCATTTCCTGGTGTTACCACAGGAGGTTTTGGTTCCCAGCGCTCCGTCATTTCAGGAGTTACCTGAACCGAATCTTTTGTTACTTTTTTTTGTGCCTTAACAGACAATGTTGCATAACAAACAACACCAATGACTAATAGAATACGCATATATTACAGTTCTTTTATCCGAATATTTTTCCAGCGGCACTTCGCTCCCTTACGCCATACGTTTCCTCCGTGCACCTGCAGCGCAATGGCTCCTTTTCTTCCAAACGCTTCCAGAAATTCTTCTTTTTTATTTAACGGGTTGGGAGAAGTAGCTCCATCAAACTCACAGATCCTGGTACCGTTGATCCAGGTGGTAATCAACGGGTATTTTCCGACACAACGGATCCGCAGGCTGTTCCACTTCCCGATCTTCCAGGCCTTCTTCCACTCTTCGGGTGTACAATGATACTTTAAATAATCCGGTTTCCATGCAATGTCCCGCGGATCGGGTTTTGTTTCAAAACCCGTCAGGTTTCCCTGTGCATCGTGGATGCCGTTAATGAAAAAGGGCCGGTTGATCATTCGTGGCGCGCCTGCCCTTTCCGTAGAAATATACCCGATCTGCCCCCCATCGTGGTAGTCCACATATACCTGGAAACATTCTCCCTTGTTGTTGGTACGAAGAAATACACCGCTATCGATCCCCCAGTCAGGAGCCAGCTCCAACCGCAATTCAAAATCACCATACAGCTTATCGGTCATCAGTATTCCGCCATTGCCAGAACCAGGCGGGTCCTGCTCACCGGTCAGCACGCCGTTTTCCACCTGCCAATGACCGCCTGTTCCATGACTGATCTTTTCATAATTGGCATGCCAGCCTTTGAGGGTCTTCCCATCAAATAAACTAACAAACCCTTTTTCAAAGGACGTACCGGTTGCCCATTTCGGGAGTACAACCGGTGAGGCCAACAACAAGGGTGTTGCATATCTCAAAAATTCTCTTCTGGAGAGCTCATTTTTTGTCATATTGACGCTGCTTTTATTTGTGTATTACTTTATCCCAATTCTTTTATATCGATTTCTCTGCGCTCCTTCGATGCCCGGACCGATCCTTCACAGATCTGAACCGTTTGCTTGCCAATGATACCGTCCGGATAGGGTTTCTTTTTACCGGCAAGCACCTCCGCAAAATGCTTCATCTGTGCTACTTCACCGCCGCCTCTCGGAAGCGGCTTCTTAAAGGATGCCGGGGGCTCGGCGGCTAAGGCTGCTCCGCGTGGCTGACCATAATTTACAGAAAGATTTCCTCCGCCAAACTGAACCGTACCCTTGGTTCCAAAAAAGGTATCCGGGGCCGTAGGTCCGTAATTATATACCACGCTGCCATAATTCATCAGCGCATTGTTCGCATACCGCACTATGACCCCGCCGTGATCCATCGAATCCCGCTTACGAAGCAACGGGTTATTAACTCCCTGGATACTTGAAACCGCCAACGGCTCACTGTTCATGATCCAGTTATTCACATCAATGATATGTGCTCCCATTTCAAAAACAGCGCCCCCGCTCTGCGCCTGATTCAGCCTCCAGTAACCAACCCCGGCCGGATATTCATCTGCTTCCGGGAAGCGCCAGTCGCCCCGGTAATCATTCAGGTCTGTATAGATGATATCCCCGACGGGTGCGGTCCGGATCGTTTCAACCAGTAACTGATAGTCATCCGCATGTCTGCGCTGGGTTCCTATCTGAAGCGCCTTGCCGGTCTTTTCCACCACCTTCAGCATTGCGTTGCAATCAGCAACAGTCAGCGCCATTGGTTTTTCACAAAACACATGTTTACCCGCTTCCATAGCCGCAATGGCATGCTCCCGGTGCAGCCCTGGAGGCGTTACAACTGCTATTGCATCCAGCTCCGCTTCTCTGAGCATTTTTTGATAGTCCGCGAAAAAACGCGGTTTGGGGCCGCCTTTGATCAATGCAGCCCGCTGCTCCATTTTATGCGGCACGATGTCACAAAGCGCACTGATCTCAATTTCCGGTACCGAATTGATTGAGCCAATAGTGGCTTTACTTCTGTTTCCGCAACCAATGATCCCGATCTTGTACACCTTACCCTCACTTAAGGCGGTGCTACCCGGCTGAGGTGCCCTGGCGAAAAGCGGGTTACCATACAAGTTGACAAGCCCGGCGCCGGCTACCCCTGCAAGGCTCTGTCCGATAAATCTTCTGCGTGAAAAGCTGTTTTTTTTCATGATCAAAGTATATCAGGTTAAACAAAATAAGATCATTTATATCCCGGGTTCTGAACAAGCTGAGGCGCTTTGTTGATCTCGGTTCTCGGAATGGGCAGCCAATAACAGAAATTCTCCCACACCCGCTGATCTACCACTGTTTTAGTATCGTATTCCCATTTTGTCCTTCCGTCATGATAATGTGTAATGAGCAACTGGTGCACATTTTGTACAACATCCGGCGCAATCATCCATTTCCGGATCATATACCAGCGATCTCCTTCTCCAAAAAATTCCAGCTGGCGTTCTTTCCGGTACCATTCCCTGGCCTGCGCCTGGTCGGAAATTACCCGATCGGGTAAACCAGCACGGTTCCGGATCATATTCAGTGCATCCAGTCCTTCCTGTATATCGCCCAGCTCAATACAGGCCTCTGCAAAATCCATAACAACTTCCGCATACCTGAATTCGATCCAGGCGTTATCATTGTTAAAATACTGACCTTCCAGGTCCGGATCCAGGTACTTTCTCATATAATAACCGGTTTTGGTACCATTCCAGGATTCGGTTGCTGCCTGCCGGGTGTCAATACCTGGTGTAAGCGCACCATTAGCAGCAACATAGGTTCCGGCCTGGATCCGTCCTTCCGGATCCATTGCAATCAGGTCATTGGGACGTTTCTGCCATTTTGCGCCATCGAACAGGACCGATGCATAAAAACGCGGTTCACGCCCGACATACGGATTTCTTTCCGGATCGGCAGCCAGCTCGGCGGCCGTAAAATCACGTAAATTTTCATTTCCCGGATTATACCGGTTCCACACAAAAGGTGTTCCGTCTTTCATTTCAAACAGCCGGACAAGAGGCTCTGTAGGTTCATTCTGGCCAAAGTTATGATACCCGTTAGGCCCCCAGCTCTTATTCATATCTTTTTGGTTCCCTACTGCATTCTTCAGCTGAATACCAAACATCACTTCATCATTCCATGCACCTTTCTGTAAAAAGATACCTGCAAAATTATCAGCATACGCCATTACCTGGTCTTCGGTCATATTTGCTGGCGGGTCACTTGTTCCACCTGTAAGCGCATACGTACCATATTTACCATCCATGATTTCCCGGGCCATTTTTTTAGCTGCCGTCAACCGCTCTTCGCGGGTACCCTGCTGGAAAGCAACAAGCGGGTTCGATGCTTCATATCCGCCATTTACCAGCTTGCCCGTATTCCAGCTGAGCAGCTTTGATTTCAATGCAGCGGCGGCCCCTTTGGTAGCACGCCCCTGATCTATATCCTTCTTTTCGGGTAATAACTCAATAGCTTTATCCAGATCTGCAAGGATAAAGGCTACTGTTTCATCCAGGCTCGAACGCTTATAAGATAGAAAGTCATCATTTAACTCGAAAGGCTTATCAATCAATATAAGGCCGCCGAACACCCGCATCAAATAGGTATATACATACGCCCGGATGAAATAGGCTTCCCCTCTCATCCGTTCCAGCTTGGCTTTATCAGCGTCCGTAGTAACAGGTACTTTATCTATGTTAGCCAGCATCACGTTGACATTCTTAACGTTTGTATACAAAGGTCCCCAGCGCAGGAACTGCCACTCGGAATTGCCGTAGTTGCCCAAATTATCCGGACTCATTGTTCCCTTCAGGTTCACCGCATTATTAGGACGCTGCATATTCAGCATTTCATCTGTGGCCGAAGCCAGCAGGTCTTTATTTAAACTTAAGGCAGGGTCTGTTGGAGTGGTTCCGGTTGAACCGTCCATCATGTCATAGCAATTTCCCAAATAGGCTTGTACCAGATTCAGATCCTGGAAAACCGATTCTTCATTGAATGAATCCACTGCTTTCTGGTCCAGCACCTTCTGGCAGGATGTTATTACCAGCGCTACCGGTATCAACAGGGCTAAAAAGCGTTTCGTTCTTTTCATTTTCTTAGAATTTCAAATATCATTAAAAAGTTATTTTTGCCCCGATCGCCAGTGTTTTAACGGCCGGATAATTCAAAGGAGCACCGATTTCCGGATCGAATTTCTTTTGAGCAGCATAGATCAGGAACAGGTTGTTTCCGGAGAAAAAGACACTTACGTTCGAGATCCCTGACTTTCCGAAAATCTGTTTGGGAAGATCGTAGTTCAATACGGCATTCTTCATCCTGATATAAGCCATATTGTCATACCAGTAGGTACTGTTATTGACCCCAAAACCCCAGTACTGATCTGACCGGTTATAGGCCCGGGCAATATCAGTATGCGTGTTCTCCGGCGTCCAGCGATCATCAAAATTCCACTGAAAGTAATTGCCCGCTTCGCCACGACGATCGTCTGCATAATTTTGCCTGTAATAGCTGCCCTGTCCCTGGGCCAGTAAGGATAAGGACCAGTTCTTATACCGTAAATCAATTGAGAGACCCATCAATAATTCGGGGGCATCGGCCCTGTCCAGCAAAATCTGGTCGTCACTGGTGATCTGGCCATCCCCGTTCACATCTGCAAAGATCACATCACCCGGTTTTGCACCTTTCCAGTGCGGGTACGCATCCACCGCAGCCTGGTCGGCAAAAATGCCAATCGCCTTGTATAAAAGCACAGCGCCATAAGGATGTCCTGTACGCACCTGCCAGGGTACTGTACGCGCCGGTTCATCAGTAAAGAGCACCCTGTTATGGCTCCAGCTCACATTTCCCGATACATCTATCCTGAAACTTTTGCTCAGCTGCTGATGATACCCCAGATCCACTTCGAATCCCTTATTATCAACTGCGGCTATATTTTCATCCGGCAACTGCAGCCCGGTATAATCCGGTACGGACGCATTCCTGGGTGCAAGGATATCGGAGCGCTTATTATAGAAGAACTCGGTGTTCAAATGAAATTTGTCTTTCAGGATATAAGAGTCGAAACCAACATTATAGGTTGTTTGTTTTTCCCAGGTGATGAACGGATTGGCTACACCAGCCTGTCTTACCACAATTTCAACATC
>DASVMC010000709.1:0-17691 GCA_036384555.1 Niabella sp.
AATCAGGATCCAGTTTCGTAAAATAAGTAGCATACTTTGACCAGTTGAACCCCAGGTCCCAGGAGAAATCAGCTGTTTTTACCGCCTTGGCATTCAGCGTAATTTCCACTCCTTTACGGGTACGTTCTTCCTTACTGTTTATAAATACATTCGTAAACCCGGCAGACGGACTGATGGGAGCATTAATAATAAAATCATACATCCGCTTGCGGTAGGTAGTTACATCCAGCACGATCCTGTTGCGCAAAAAGCCCATATTGGTTCCGAACTCTGTAGTTGTGGAACCTTCGGCAAAGATATCTTCCGGGCGAATGCTTGTAGGATTAGCAGCGCTGCTTAAACCACCCCATTGATTGGTGGCAATACTAAATACCCTGTTAATGGAATAAATAGCCGCAGGATTTTTATATTGAGCCCAGGAGCCACGCAGCTTCCAGAACGATAACCAATCATTTTTCGGGATCAGCTCGCTGGCAACAAAGCTGGCTGAGGCAGAAGGATAGAAATAAGAACGGGTAGATTTAGCAAGTGTAGAAGCCCAATCGTTCCTGAACGTGCCTTCAATAAACGCCATATTGCGCCATCCGAATCCTAATTTACCATAGGTGCTGTTGAATTGCTTTTTATAAATAAGGGAGGCCACGCTGGCCGCTGTTACAGATGCTTTTAAAGAGTAATACCCCGGAACAGAAAGCCCGCTCTGCGTTCTTGCTTCCATTCCTTCGTCCTGACTATAGAATAGGGAACCGCCCCAAAACGCATCAATGGTAAAATCCTTGATTTTTTTATTGGCAGACAGGATCGCATCTGTGTTGCTGCTGAATCCTCTTCCGATCCCTATATTGTAAGAGCCTTTCTGGGATTCGCCCCATATTTCAGTTCCCCCGCTTATAACAGTGGCGCTGCCGCCGCCCTGGAAGGATCCCTTTGCTATTCTTACCTCCTGTTTGTTGCTGTAATTGTCATACCCTGTTCTTACCATCAGCTTCAGCCAGTCTGTAAATGCATAATTCATGGTAAGCTGCCCGCTGAAAATATCTTTCTTGTAGGTATGAAGGCGTTCGTAACGGTCGAAATAAGGATTATTATTGCCCGCTGTATAGCTGCTGTTCTGTACTTCATCCGGTATCAGCCAATAATCACGGTATTGCCGGATATCCCAGTCAGGAGATCCCCATATCAGCATGCTGTACATCGGATCATACCCTGTATACCCATTAAATCCAATATTGGGAGAACTCTGGTTATTATAGGAGAGCGTGGTGGAAAGTGAAAAGCGGTTGAGTTTGATATCGCCACCTACGCTGTAAGTGATCTTGTCAAATTTTGAGTTGGGATAGGTGCCCCGGTTGTCCAGCCAGGAGGCGGAGGCCCGTATGCCACCCATTTCACCAGTTTGAGTAACACTCAGATTGTTATTTAAGATGTATCCCTGCTGCAGAAAGTTTTTAAAATTATCCTTTCCTACGGGTAGAAAAGGCATCGCCTTCATGCTTTTGCTGACCGGGTCCCACTGAATGACGTCCTGTCCTTCCAGCGGCGGTCCCCAGGATCCATCGCCGGAGCGCACATAGGTATTTGTTGCCGTACTTACCACCCTTCCATACATGCTCTGCATTTCCGGTATAGCCAGGTAGCCGGCTGAAAACATATTACTGCTGTTAAAACTTACCGCCAGGCCTTTCTTTCCCACCCCTCGTTTGGTTGTAATCATTACCGCTCCACTTCCGCCCCTGGCGCCGTATAAGGCTGCCGCAGTAGCCCCCTTAAGAAAACTGATGGATTCTATATCATCTGCAGGTATATCACGCAAGCTCATATTTGCATACGGAATACCGTCAATCACTAAAATAGGTTTTTCCCCGCGCAGGGTCAGTTCAGGCTCTGCCATAAACTCCGCACTGTTCTTTACCATCAGCCCCGAAACTTTTCCGGTAAGCGAAGTGGCTACATCGATCCCTTTTACGGTCTGAAGCGTATTGCCTTTTACCTCCTGTGTTGCATATCCCAGTTCCCGCTGCTGGCGTTTTAACCCCAGTGCCGTAACTACTACAGTTTCCAGCTGAGCAGATTCCCCTGCTGACAATACTATTTTGTAAAAAGCACTATCTCCAACAGGAACCAGTTGTGTTTGATACCCTACAAAAGAAACCCGGAGCTGGCCGCCTGGAGCAACAGGGATCTGAAATACCCCGTTTATATCAGTAACCGTATGGTTTCCTGAAGGCAGTACTTCAATGGTAGCCCCGCCGAGCGGCTTTTCCGCTTCATTATACACCTGTCCCCTGATAGTATTCGTTTGGGCGACGGCGATCTGCGAAATAAAAAAAATCAGTGATAGCAAGCATACAATCTTTTTCATACATAATGACATTAGTTAATAATTCTACCGTTTAATGAATGGTTCATAAGCATTCTCACAAATGCGCAGTTATTCATTCATTCGCAAATTTGATGTCTGAAACAGGATTTTTAAAAAAATCGCCCCCTACATAAACACTACACATTTAAAAACAGTTATTGATAATCAATACTTAACAATCCTTCTAAGCTGTTTTGGCTAATAAGCCGGATATTTGTGTTCCAACTAACAGTCATTATTCTGTGAAAATTGTAAATCTCCTTTTGGCTTTATTTTATGGTGCAATTATCAATGCACAAAACAGTATTGCTTTTCCTGATATTATTAATTTTTCACAGGCAATCACCAAAACCGGGTCGCAGACCTGGCAGGTGACCGAAGATCATTCGGGTATTCTTTATTTTGCTAATAATGCCGGTCTGGTCACTTATAATGGCAGGGAATGGAAACTATTCAGGGTTCCCAATAAAACAATTGTCAAGTCTCTGCTGCCGGCCGATAATGGAAAAATTTACGTAGGAGCACAGGGAGAAATCGGCTATTTTGCTCCTAACCGGTGGGGTAACCTGGTATACACCTCCTTAGTGAATTATATTGATTCATCCGAACGGTATTTTGGCGATGTATGGAAAATCATTTTACAGGACCAGCAGTTATTCTTCCGTACCTACCGGAAAATTTATCAGATCAATCTTTCCACCAAGCGGGTCACTATTTATACCACGCCGCAAAACGCCAAATGGAGCTTCCTGGAGATGATTGATAACCAGATATTTGCATATAATGAAGAACAGGGAATGGTCGCTTTTAAAAATGGCCGCTGGACGCCCCTGTCTTATCAGCTGCCGAAAGAAACCATACCAACCTCCTTATTGGCATTTGGAAAAGACAGCCTGTTGCTTACAACGCTCCGGGATGGCATTTTTGCTATAACAGGGGGTCATGTCCGGAAACTACCAATACCCCCTGCTGTTCAATCCACACAGATCTATACCGCATTAAAAACAGATGAGGAAAGTTTTGCCGTAGGTACTGTTTCTGCAGGCATTTTCTTGCTCCAACGTTCGGGCAAACTGATCCGTCATCTTTCTATGGAAAACGGGCTTCAGAACAATAATGTTCTGTCCCTGTATAAAGATTCCCACCAGGGCCTTTGGGCAGGATTAGACGATGGGATTGATCTTATTAATTATGCAGCGCCGCTACAATTAATCAATCCGGCACCTAAAACCCGTCTGGCGGGCTATACAGCAGGCATCTTTAAGCACAACCTGTACATCGGCACATCGGATGGTATTTACTATACACCTCTTGAGCAGGCAGGCGTTCAGGACATCAGTTTTTTACAGGGACAGTTTAAAAAACTCGCGAATACATCCGGCCAGGTCTGGAATATTTCAATTCTTGATAACCTGCTTTTAACGGGGACCAACGATGGTGCTTTTATAATAGACCATAACGTTATGAAACCATTGGAGCATCATTTGGGAGGCACCTGGTTATACCGCACTGTATCCGGGTCAAAAATCATTTCCGGCACCTACTCCGGAATCCAATTGTATAACAGGAAAAACAATACACTTGTCCCCGTTCGTATGGCAGACAATTCCCTCCGGGAATCCCTGCGTTTTATAGAACTTGATACCGCCAGCCACGTAGTCTGGGCATCACACCCTTACCGGGGTATCTACCGGATACAAATGACTTCCGGTTATGACCAGGAGCTATCGGTTGACTGGCTGACCTCAAAACAGGGATTACCAACAAACAATAATAATTTTGTGTTTAAGATCGGTGGAAAAATTGTTTTTGCCACAGAGCAGGGCATTTATGAATGGGATGCCCAGCATCACCGGTTCACAAAATCAAAGACCTATGAGCCTTTTTTCGGAACCCTGTCTGTGAAGTTTATGACAGAAGATGCAAAAGGGCGCATCTGGTTTGCAACAGAAAAAAATATGGGTGTGCTGGACGAGGGACATATCCGGTATATTCCCGAAATGGACGGTCAGCTCATCGCAGGTTTCGAGCAGATTTATCCCTTTGATGATCAGAATATACTGATCAACTCTTCAAAAGGGATCTATCATCTGAATTTTAAGAACTATAAAAATACCCCGATAGCTACCCGGGTTTCATTTAATAAGATACAGGCCATAGGGGTAAAAGATTCGTTATTATTTAACGGCTACCCAATTCCCGGCGCTGCCGGCGATAATGCACTTCGGCTGAACAATGAACAAATAAAGCTGCCTGCCGTATTCAACTCTTTTCATTTTGAATTTACAGCCAGCGATATCATCTATGCTGATAAGATCCAATACAGCTACCAGCTCAAAGGATTTGACCCCGACTGGTCGGCCTGGTCGGTCAAAACAGAGAAGGATTATACGAACCTGCCCTATGGCAAATACACCTTTTTTATAAAAGCAAAGGACAGATGGGGTAAAGAAACGGCGCCCATCGGTTATAGTTTTGAAATACTCCCTCGCTGGTACCAAACATGGCCTGCCTGGCTGTTATACCTGCTTTTAGCCGGGTATGCTGTTTATTTGCTACATAAAATACAACTTTCAAGACTTCAGAAACAAAAAACAAAATATGAAAAAGAACAGGCCCAGCTAAAATATATATTTGAACTGGAAAATGAACGAAGCGAAATGAAGATCATCCAACTGCAAAAGGAGCAGCTGGAAACAAAGGTGCAATATAAAAACAAAGAGCTGGCCACCACCACTATGCACCTGTATAAGCGGGGCAGGTTGTTAGGTAAGATTAAAGAAGAAGTGACAGAAGGCATTAAGCAAATCAGTAATACCACGGAAAAGAAAGCTTTTAACCGGCTGATCAAACTGATTATTGAGGAAGAAAAAAGAGATGATGACTGGAATCAGTTTTCCATTCATTTTGACCAGGTCCATAATAATTTTTTACACAAAATAAAAATGGCCTATCCTGCATTAACTCCCAGTGATATGAAGATCTGTGCTTATGTAAAAATGAATTTATCATCAAAAGAAATTGCACAATTATTAAATATTACGCTTAAGGGAGTAGAGATTGCCCGCTACCGGCTTAGGAAAAGATTCAGCCTTGCTGCCAACCAATCTCTTTCCGGTTTTATACAGGAGTTTTCCTAAAAGGGAAGTAGTCAGTAAATTTTACCTGTATCTGCAAAAAAATGAAACCGGGCAAACAAAACCGGTTTCGTTTACCCGGTTTTCAACAAGAAATTCCATAAAAAATGTACTTACCTAAAACCAGCCTCTTCCGGCTCCAATTTCCCGGAAAGGCCAGGGAACAGCTGCCAGGATAATAATCAACGCCAATACATAAAACAAGAGCGTTTTGCGATGCTTTTTTCGATCTGAGCTATTTTTCTTACCAGCCGATTTTCCGATATGAATTAAAGCAGCAGCAATCAGCATCATGGTGATATGCTCCACCGCAAAAAACCGTAGTGTGGGGTTTTGCATCACTGCACTCATCCCCTGGGCCTGAATCGTTTTGAGACCAAATGCCCCTGTAAACCACTGCACCAGGCCGATCAGGACCTCAATATCAACAGCAATTGTTAAAAACAAACCCAGCTTGCGATGTCCATTTGTAAAAGGCTTGCTACCAGCACCCGCACTTTTAAAAATGGCGATCAGCAACAATAACAAAATTACCCACCGTAAAAAGCTGTGTAAATGAAGCAAACCCGTTTCCATAAATCACTAATTTTAAAATTGGTTCAGGCGAAATTAAGGAAATATATTACATACTGCGACGGTATTGTCCGCCTACTTCGTACAATGCATGCGTAATCTGACCCAGCGAACAGGTTTTTACGCAGTCCATCAGCACGCTGAATAAATTAGCCCCATTTACAGCCGCCTGTTTTAAGGCTGCAAGCGCCGCCGCGCTTTTATCTTTATTCCGTTCCAGGAAAGCCTGCAGGTTCCTGATCTGTTGTTCTTTCTCTTCATGAGTGCTGCGAATTACTTCACCAGGTAAAACGGTGGGACTACCCTGCCTGTTCAGGAAGGTATTGACCCCAATAATGGGCAGACTTCCCTCATTTTTCTTCATTTCATAATGCAGGCTTTCTTCCTGTATTTTATTGCGCTGATACATGCGTTCCATAGCACCTAAAACACCACCACGCTCATTAATACGATCAAATTCCACCAGTACGGCCTCTTCTACCAGATCCGTTAACGCTTCTACAGCAAAACTGCCCTGTATAAAATTTTCTGTCCGGGCCGTTCCCAGTTCTTTATTAATGATCAGCTGAATGGCCATTGCCCTACGTACACTTTCCTCTGTGGGCGTTGTAATAGCTTCATCATAAGCATTGGTGTGCAGGGAATTGCAGTTATCATAGATTGCATATAATGCCTGTAAGGTAGTACGGATATCATTAAAATCAATTTCCTGAGCATGCAGACTGCGCCCCGATGTCTGAATATGGTATTTTAATTTTTGAGAGCGCTCGTTCCCTTTATAAATATTTTTAATAGCCTTTGCCCATATGCGCCGGGCTACACGGCCAATTACACTGTATTCCGGATCCATGCCATTACTAAAGAAGAAAGAAAGATTGGGAGCAAAATCATCAATATGCATTCCCCTGCTCAAATAGTACTCTACATATGTAAACCCGTTGGCTAAGGTAAAAGCAAGCTGTGTAATGGGATTGGCCCCGGCCTCTGCAATATGATACCCGCTGATGCTTACACTATAAAAATTCCGGACCTGGTGTTCAATAAAATATTCCTGAACATCGCCCATAAGCTTCAGTGCAAACTCCGTAGAAAAAATACACGTGTTTTGTGCCTGGTCTTCTTTTAAGATGTCTGCCTGTACCGTACCCCGCACTTTTGTTAAAGCAGCTTTTTTAACATGCCCGTAGGTTTCTTTATCAAGAAGCTCATCCCCGCTTAGTCCGAGTAATTGAAGGCCCAACCCGTTATTGCCTTTAGGCAGGTCTCCGGGAGACAGCGGATTATAATACAGCGGAGGCGCCAGCTGCTCAAATTTCTTCTTGCAGACCGCTCTTGCCTTATCCCACAAGTCATGTGCTGTCAGATACTTCTCACATTCCTGGTCTATTACCGCATTTAAAAAAAAGGCCAGGATAACAGGTGCCGGTCCGTTAATGGTCATTGACACAGAAGTAGCAGGGTCACAAAGATCAAAACCGCTGTATAGCTTTTTAGCATCATCAACTGTAGCGATACTTACGCCGCTGTTACCTATTTTGCCATAAATATCCGGGCGGTGTTCAGGATCCTCACCATATAATGTAACACTGTCAAACGCCGTACTGAGCCGCTTTGCTGGTGCATCAGCACTCAGGTAATGGAAGCGCTTATTCGTCCTTTCCGGGCTCCCTTCCCCCGCAAACATCCGCGTGGGGTCTTCCCCCTCCCGCTTCAGGTCAAACACACCTGCTGTAAAAGGGAATTTTCCCGGAATATTTTCCTGCAGCTGCCATTTTAAAATATCTCCCCAATCTTTATACTGTGGGAGCAGGACTTTTTTAATCCGGGTGCCGCTTAAGGAGCTCGTTGTTAAAGGAAGACGGATCGTTTTATCGCGTACCGTAAATTCGAAGGTATCCTTATCATACTTTTCCTGTAATTGAGGCCACTGTTGCAGTAGCTCCTGGTTTGCAGCATCCAGCGCTGCCGCCAGCAATTGCTGCTGTTCTTTTAACGCCTCTTTTATAATCGCCGGTTCTTTCATTCCAATATTCTTTAATCTACAGTTGTTAGTACAGGGGCCTTTTATTTATACATTTTGATTACACCATCCAGCTGGTAAAGCTTTGAGGCAACGGCGGCCTGGTCATCTGCCCATTGATTATATTGCCGTACAGATTCTGCAATCTCTGACAGGTAACGCGCCCTTTTACCCGGAATGATTGACCGTTCCAGTTGTGCCGTATGCTGAAAGGAAACCAATTCGTCAAACGCCGCTCCACATTTTTTATTTAATACCTGTATTATTTTTAGAAACAGCTCATTAACACCCGGATCATTAAATTTGGCGGCAACAGTTCCCATTACGGGTAACTCCTCATCTGCCGTATGCCATAGAAGCTGATTCCTTTTATACTGTTTTCTTACTTCCATCAATGCATCCAGCGAACCCGTTTTATCAAACTTATTAATACAAATGATATCTGCATAATCGAGCATATTAATTTTCTCTAATTGAGAAGCAGCGCCGTATTCCGGTGTCATAACATAGATACTTGCATCTACATAGTTCACAATAGACGCATCACTTTGTCCGACACCCGCGCTTTCCAGGATAATTAAATCAAAGGCCGCGGATCTGCATACATCAATCGCCTTCTGTATAGAACTGCTCAGCGCTACATGATCATCACGCGTAGCCATGGAACGCATATAAGCGCGCGGATGCGCAATGGCGTTCATACGGATACGGTCACCCAGTAAAGCACCACCGGTCTTTTTCCGGGACGGGTCAACAGAAAGGACGGCAATGGTTTTACCGGGATATCCATTCAAGAACCGGCGTACCAGTTCGTCAGTTACGGATGATTTACCGGCACCACCGGTACCTGTTATGCCCAATACCGGTACTTTCTCATGCTGTTGGTTCCCGGTCATTTCGGGCAGTGGGGCTTCATCCAGTTCGGCCAGTGTAATGGCCCGGGCAATCCTTCGTATATCTTTAGTTTCGCCCAAAGGAGGCGTTGTGCCCCATTGTTCAGGAGCACGGTTAAAAACAGCGCTGCTTTCCTCAGAGCGGGTTTGCTTAATGACATCATCGATCATTCCCTCCAGGCCCAGCTTCCGTCCGTCATCCGGGCTATAAATTCTGTCAATTCCATATGCCTGCAGCTCCGCTATCTCCTGGGGCAAAATAGTACCTCCGCCTCCACCAAAGATTTTTATATGTGCACAGCCAGCCTCCTTCAGCAGGTCTTTCATGTATTTAAAAAACTCTACATGACCTCCCTGGTAGCTGGTAATGGCAATTGCATGCGCATCTTCTTCAACAGCACACTCCACAATTTCCTGTACACCCCGGTTATGCCCCAAGTGAATGATCTCAACACCCTTCGATTGCAATATGCGGCGCATTATATTTATGGCCGCATCATGCCCGTCAAATAAAGAGGCCGCTGTAACGATGCGTAAAATATCAATCTTCATACCCGAACAATTGTTAGCAAAAATAGGGAAATACTCCTGGTTTCCTGTTTCATAGGTAAGTACGTAATTTTGAAGCCGATGAATCAACGCGCACTTTTTTTACGACATGTAGCACAAACCTCTGCAGCCCCCCTTTCTCTTGAAATTGCAAAAGCAAAAGGCTCCAGTCTTTTTGATGTTGCCGGCAAAGAATATATTGACCTGATCGGGGGCATCAGCGTTGCCAATACCGGGCACGGGCATCCCGTGGTAATTGAAGCCATTAAGCAGCAACTCGATCAGTACCTGCACGTAATGGTATATGGAGAAGTTGTGCAAAGTCCGCAAGTCCAATACGCCAAGCTGCTTTCTGATCATTTACCGGAACAGCTTAACTCCGTTTATTTTACCAATTCGGGAGCTGAGGCCGTAGAAGGTGCTATGAAACTGGCAAAACGTTATACGAACCGCACAAAGATCATCGCGGCAAAGAACTCCTATCATGGTTCCACACAAGGCGCCCTGAGCATCCTGGGTGATGAATACTGGCGGAACGCTTACCGGCCCTTGCTGCCCGGCATTCTGCACATCGATTATAACAGTTATGACTGGCTGGATGAAATTGATCCGGCAACCGCTTGTGTCATTTTAGAAACCGTTCAGGCCGAAGGAGGGATTATAAAACCACAAAAAGAATGGATAAGAGCCGTTCGGCAAAAATGCACTGAAACAGGAACACTGCTGGTACTGGATGAGATCCAGGCAGGATTCGGCCGCACCGGGAAACTATGGGGGTTCCAGCACTTTGATGTCATTCCCGATATTTTATTGCTGGGCAAGGCGCTGGGTGGCGGAATGCCCCTGGGCGCCTTTATAAGTGACCGGCAAATAATGACCACGTTTACAGAAAACCCTGTACTAGGACATATTACCACATTTGGCGGGCATCCTGTTTCCTGCACCGCAGGACATGCTGCGCTAAAAGTATTGCTGGCGGAGGAACTGACCGAAGGGGTAGCCGCGAAAGAAGCTTTGTTCAAATCTTTATTACAACATCCGGCAATCAAAAGTGTCCGTTCTTTCGGTTTATGGATGGCAATCGATTTAGAGACATTTGAAGTTAATAAGAGACTGATTGATGCACTCCTTCAGAACAAAGAGATCGGTGTGTTCACGGATTGGTTTTTATTTGCCGCTTCCGCATTCCGGATCTGCCCCCCGCTGACCATTTCTGACGAGACAATTAAACAAGCCTGCGCAATCATTATCAAAACATTAAATACCCTATCATTATCATGAACGAACAGGAAAAAAAGAATGCTGCTTTAAAAGCGGTAACCTATATAAAAAGCGGACAAACGATTGGTTTAGGAACAGGATCTACTGCTTATTATGCAATTCAGAAAGTGGGAGAACTGGTTAAGGAGGGTTTAAATATCAAAGCCATACCAACATCTGAGGCCACGAAAAAAATGGCGGCGGAATTAGGTATTCCATTAGCAGCAATTAACGATGTAGCAGTAATTGATGTAACCATTGACGGGGCAGATGAGTTTGATCCTCAGCTGCGGTTAATAAAAGGCGGCGGTGGCGCATTACTGCGTGAAAAGATTGTAGCCTCTATTACCCGTCAGCAAATCATTATTGCAGATTCATCCAAACAGGTGGAACGGCTGGGCGCTTTTAAAGTTCCGGTTGAAGTGATCCCTTTTGCATCCAATGTTGTAGCCCGCAAACTCAGCACCTTAAACGGGACCGCGGTTTTAAGGAGCAAAAACGGTCAGACCTATCTTACTGATCAGCAGAATTATATTCTCGACGTTGATTTCGGGCTCATTAATGATCCCGACCTGCTTGCAAAAGAGCTGGATCATATTACCGGCGTGGTTGAACATGGCCTGTTCATTAATATGGCTTCAATGGTTATTTGCGGGGCGGGAGAAGATACCAGGACCTATCAGGTTTAAAAAAACCTGCACCCCCTGTAACAGTTAAAAATTCAATCTTACACTTCCGAATACGCCAAAATGGCCCGTGCTGGTTTTAAGCGCATTTGTAGGTAATACCCGCCAGATAAAATCCACCCGGAAAAAACGCAGGATGTTATCAATACCGGTACCTATTTCCATATAGGTTTTGCCATCCAGCGACTGAAAGTTATGTCCTTCTTTAAAATTCAGGGCCTTGTTATCATCAGACAACGTGCCCCACAGGGCTTTGACCGTATAAAGCTGACGGAATTTCAATTTAGGGAATAATTTGAAAATACCATTTCCAATATTGTGCTCAAAATTGATACCGGCAAAACGATCATTAATAAATTCATACCGGTTCATCATGTTAAACGCATACCGGTTGTAATAATACAGTTCATTGCCCGGGGCCACATTTAAAAACATATAAGGTACGGTACCAAATGTTTTACCGGTATACGCCTGGTAATTAATAACACCTAAGGGCGGAATTTTTAAAGTGTGGGAAACGCTTGCCAAGACCTTTGTATAATTGTAGTTTCCTCCCAAAAATCCGGAGATGCCCCTGGTAAATGAGGCTTCAACAATCGGGTACCTGCTTCCAAGACTGCTGCGGAAAAAATTAGACTCTATGAATTTTTCCTGGAATGCATACCGGAATTTTATCATAACCTCTGATCCCGTCAATCTGCTATGGTCCATGCCGAAGGAATCCGCAGGTATTAAATTCTCCAGCGGGCGATACGTCTTTTTAGATATGTTTGTTAAGAAAGAAAATCCTTTTCCCAGCTCGTTGAAAAACTCAAACTGCGTTTGCTCCAGGTTAATGTACTTTAAAGGGATATTGGGTTTGCGGATGGCAAAAGCAAAGATGTTGTCGTTGGAGATTTCTCCAAAATAAGTCTGCCCAAAATCCAGGTCGTTCTTATACCCTAAGTACCAATACTGCCTTCTGGGCTCTTTTTTGGGAAGGTAAAAGACTTCGGCTTCTCCTTTAAATTTTTTATCGCCAAAACCATAAGCCAGATAAGTATGCCACCAAAGTTTTTTATCAAAATGAACATTGCTTGCAACATCAAACCGCATCCGGAAGCCTTCCCAGCCGTTGCCGCTAAACCAGTTATAGGCAGAACCAAACTGCACATTACCAACATTAAACAATCCTGACCCCAAAAACATCACCTGCTTGGTTATTTTTTTATAGGCAGGCGAATTTAAAACCGTATCCATCATATTCATGATGTTCACCTCATTGGTTGTTAATCCTTCATGGCGAGCAGTGTCCCAATATCCAGACGCTTTCTCTCCGGATCCGGTTTTGACAATAATCTCCTCAATTTTTTTATTCTGTTTCAGTATTGCTGCAATACTGCTGTCGTTCACCAATATATTCTGATAGGTAGTGGTCTTTCGCGCAATAATTCCCGGCACCTGTTTTCCCACCGGTGAAAAATCGGCTACAAATTTATCTTTTGCAATGAACCAGGTGCTGTCGTTGATCTTCCGGTATTCCTGTATAAGACTGAGGCGGTCAAGGAAATTGACATCGGCAGACTTGTCCAGCCGCAGATTCATTTTTTGAATGGCAAAATTGCCCGAGGCCACCCAGCAATCGCCTTCAAATGTATTGGTGCCCTTACTCTTGGGCGTAAATACCAGGTGATAGAACTTTTGATTGTCGATGTGTTGCGTATCACTCAATGTATACTTATAATAAGCATTGCCATTGCTGCTGAGCGGGCTTATAAATTCGCGGTTAAATACATTGATATAGTCATTATAAACATTTATTACCTGATCCATACCACCCAGGAATTTTACCATACTGGTATTTTTGATACCATTGGTATTATAGGCTTTTATTTCCTCTCTGCGTTTCAGTGGCTTTTTTTGATAATAATAATCAGAAATGGATTCTGTCAGGTAGGTCGGCAAAAACTTAACTCCTTCTGCTGTATCCATATTCCTGTTGATCAGTTCATTCATCGGGCGGAAGGGTTTGATACTGGTAAACTTCTGAATCGTTTTCAGGTTCTTCAGATCCAGCTCCATTTTATTATAGATCTCATAATAAAAATTATCAAAATACCGGAACCGGTCGTTATACGGTTTATGTTTCACAATATTTTTCCAGATATAAAGCCCCATATTGATCTTTGCTTTTACGACAACTCCATTATCATAGGTTCTGGGCTCAAGCAGGATGGTTAACGAATCTGTGACCCGGCTGACAGGAATCTCTTTTGCTTCATATCCGACATTGGAAACAAGCAGCGTATCTGAAGGAAACTGTTCCGCTGAAAAATGGAAATTACCTGCAGAATCTGCTATAAAACCATTCTTCGTATGTTTAAATTGAAAAGACGCGAAAGGAATAGGTTCGTCACTATGATCATCCCTTACATTTCCGGTCAATATTTTTTGTGCATATACGGTAAACTGCCACAACAGCATGCTCAGTACTAATAAACCTGTCTTCCTCATCATTTACTGCTGTTTTCCAGAATTTCAGTTACTTTCATTTTTTAAAAGTAAAGATTTGTTATGTTATTCATTCATCGTTTTGTTTTCAATCCTTTCCAGGAGAATACCTATCTCCTGTATAATGAATCCCACAAGTGTATGATTATAGATCCGGGATTTTCAAATGAGAACGAACAACATCAATTTACAGAATTTATTGACAAAAATAAACTGGAACCTGTTTGCCTGGTCAATACCCATTGTCATATTGATCACATTCTGGGCAACCAGTTCGTTTATGATCGATGGAAGCTTCCATTACAGATACATGAGGGAGAGCTTCCTGTTCTACAGTCCGGCCCCGGGGTAGCAGCCATGTATGGTTTCGAGTTCCGTCCCTATTCTGGTAAAATTGTATTTATCAATGAAAAAGACCAGCTATTGCTGGGGACGGATGTCATTACATTGCTATTTACCCCCGGGCATTCACCTGCCAGCCTATCACTTTACAATGCCGAAAGCAAATTACTGATCAGCGGCGACACACTTTTCAGCGGAAGTATCGGAAGAACAGACCTGCCGGGAGGTGATTACCATACACTTGAACATTCTATAAGAACCCGGCTTTACACCTTACCGGATGATACCCACGTTTACAGCGGCCACGGCCAGGGCACCAGCATCGGCTATGAGAAAAAAAATAACCCTTTTGTTCAGGAATTATAACAAAAGGGTCGTGCTTTATATTTTAAATCCGGAACAGGAATCAATACCGCCGAATTTGCTCTTTCAATAATTTACGGGCAAAGTGAATACGGCTTTTAATGGTTCCCAAAGGTTCCTGAAGGTACTCTGCAATTTCCTGGTATTTATAGCCTTCAAAATACAGGCGAAACGGTACTTTAAAGGTTTCAGGAAGCCCTTCGATCGCTGCCTGGATTTCCTTTTCATGAAGTGAGCTTTCCGCAGTATTTGTTACAGAAACCTGCTTCAGGTTGATCAGATAATCCTCCGGAGTACTATCCAGAATGGTTTTCCGCTTAGCATTTCTCCGGTAATCATTAATAAAAATATTACGCATGATCGTAAACAGCCATGCCTTTATATTTGTTCCGGAATGGTACTTTTCTGAATTTGCAAGTGCCTTATACAGGGTTTCCTGATAGAGATCATTCGCTGACTCCGTATTCTTTGTCAGATTTACAGCAAAGGGCTTCAGAAAATCCGCGTTATCCACCAGTAATTCGTTAAATTCTTTATTTGCCATAACCCTCCTTTTTTGAAATTTGCCTAAATTACAGCTTTGTCTTATCTCTGCAAAGCCTGCCTCCCAATTATAACAAAAAGTTTACCGTTCGTAACGGACTGCCATACCGGCAGCTATTTCAGAGTGGCTTCAGACGCGGCAGCTGTTTTACCTGGGAACTGCTATCGTTTCAACTATAAGCTGGCATTTGAAAGCTTCCGCTGAATGCACAGCATGGTGCTGCTATACAAATTTTTTTTCTGCGTTACGCTGCGAAGTCTGCAGGAATACTTAACCGACCCTGTACATAGGACATGGCACTACAATGTTTTATTTAATAACCGGTTGCTTGTCAGCAGATCCTGAAGCTTTGCCGGAACCTCCAGGGATTGAAGGCGGTTCATATGCCCTTCATGGTGTAAGTCGGTCCCGACAAGTGTATAAAAGTCGTTATCAAGCAGGTATTGGGCAATTTCCCGCACCCGGTTTCCATACCCTCCTGTTAATGACAGCAGGTTCAGTTGAAAAAGCACGCCGTTGTCTTTGATTTCATGAAAAAAGTCCCAATTTTTATAAAGGTAGATGTATCGCTCAGGGTGTGCCAAAACAGGCTGATAACCCGCCATTTGCACATCAAAGAGGATTTCTTTCATGGACATCGATTTGTGCATGGTCGAAAACTCTGTCAGGACCAGGTCCTTGCCGATCGTTAGCAGTTTTTCTTTCTTTTTCAGGAGGTCTGATACGTGATCATCCAGGAAATATTCCGCTGCCGCGGCTATTTCAATATCGATCTGGTTCTCTTTTAATGCATTACGCACTAGCTCCAGTTTGTTTTGAATAATAGCTGGAGTATTTTTATACAGATCCCAAAGGATATGCGGCGTCGTAATGACCTTTGTAAACCCCAGTTCCTTAAAGTGGCGGATCAGCGTTACGGATGTTTCCAGATCGGGTGAACCATCATCAATCCCAGGCAGCAAATGAGAATGCATATCTGTTTTAACCAATGTGTAATCCATTGGTGTCCTGTTGTTTTTCTTCGAAAAAAGGCCAAACATAGCTGCAAAGATAACACAGAAACCCCATATATCCTTCACATCCGGTTCTTGCATAAAAAACCAGTATATGGCTCATAAGAAGCGTGTGCTCCCTGCCTATTTATTACTTACGAATTCCTTCGGCTGTTTGTACCATTCTTCAGACGGAAGGCTCTTAAAATATGCATAGGTCTTTTGCAATCCTTCTTTCCTGGAAACCCGGGGTTCCCAGTCCAGTAATGTTTTCGCCTTTGTAATATTGGGTTGGCGCTGCTTGGGGTCATCCACCGGCAGTGGCTGATAAACTATTTTAACGGTGTTCCCTGTAAGGGCCAGCACTTCCTCTGCAAAATCCTTTAGTGAGATCTCGTTAGGATTGCCAATATTTACCGGCAATGTATAATTGCTTAAAAGCAGTCTGTAAATGCCTTCTATCAGATCGGATACAAAACAAAAACTGCGTGTTTGAGAGCCATCGCCAAAAACGGTGATGTTTTCTCCTCTTAAAGCCTGTCCTATGAATGCAGGCAGGGCACGCCCGTCATTCAACCGCATACGCGGCCCGTAGGTATTAAAAATGCGCACAATGCGGGTATCCACCTTATGAAAAGTATGGTACGCCATTGTAATGGATTCCATATACCGTTTTGCCTCGTCATACACTCCGCGGGGGCCTACCGGGTTTACATTACCCCAATATTCTTCTGTTTGTGGGTGCACCAGCGGGTCTCCGTAAACCTCGCTGGTAGAAGCCACCAGCATCCGAGCTCCTTTATCTTTGGCCAGACCCAGGCAGTTATGGGTACCCATAGCTCCAACTTTCAATGTCTGGATAGGTATCTTTAAATAATCGATCGGACTTGCAGGGGATGCAAAATGCAGGATGTAGTCCAGCGGGCCTGAAATATGGATGTATTTGGTTACATCATGGTGATAGAACTCAAAATCAGGGTCCGGGAACAAATGTTCCAAATTCTTTAAATCACCGGTTATCAGGTTATCCATTCCTATAACCTTATACCCTTCTGCAATAAATTTGTCACAAAGGTGTGATCCCAGAAAACCGGCAGCCCCGGTTATTAAAACTCTTTTCTTCATATTAATATCGAGAATTATACGTAGCGAATTTAACGGAAAGCAGGTTCAGAACCTGTACTATTTCAACAATTTTTAAAATTTTTGTTCCCTTGCATGCAGCCATGTCAGTTACTTGCTTAACAGGCGGCAAGCGAAGCATTCGTTATCAGCAGGCAGAAAAGGGGTCACTTAGTAAAGATGTTTAAAACAACTCAAACAAAGCACCGCCGTATTTATGCCTGTTTCAGCACTACTCCCTCCTTTAGCTGATAGCAAGCGCCGCTTTCGGGACAAACAGCCTTCCCGTTTTTATCAAAATCCAATTTATGGCCGTATTCACTCATCCAACCGGTTTGCCGTGCCGGATTACCGATCA
>DASVMC010000710.1:0-3607 GCA_036384555.1 Niabella sp.
GCTGATGGGACCCGGGCTTCCCCATGTCTGGATCAATGACGCCGTATATATTAATGGGGAAGCTTCCCACCATGCAGATGCAGTGGTTATCCACTTCCTGGAAGATTTCCTGGGGCGGCATCTTTTTCAAATACCTGAAACAGAATCATTAAAAAAGATACTTGATACTTCCGGCCGGGGAGTAGTTATTCATGGGCAAGCCAGGATGGAAATCAACCGCATCATGCGGTCCATGAGTCAACAAAGCGGCCTGCAAAGGCTCTCATCGCTGTTTTCCATTTTTGACATCCTCAACAATACGAGTGAATATACCGCTCTGGCCAGCCCCAGTTATATGAATTATGCCCAGCAGGGTGCTCATGCAACCGACAGACATAGTAAGATCAACAATTATATATTACGCAATTTTGACCGGGAAATTACGCTGAACGAAGTAGCCGCTGCGGCAAATATGGCAACCACCACTTTTTGCAATTTCTTCAGAGAGCATTATAGAATGACTTTTGTTGAATACCTTAATACAATCCGCATCGCCCATGTATGTAAGCTGCTAGCACGAAACGAAGACAGCACCATTGTGCAGATAGCGTACGAATGCGGATTTAATAACCTTGCAAATTTCAACCGGCAATTTAAACGCCTGAAAGGCATGTCTCCCAGCGAATATAAAAAGACACTGGAGCTTAAAACTGCATAAACGGCAACCCCGTATCGGCCGGTGTTGTATTACGCATCAATTGCGGGAGAGCTGTCGTTCTGTCTGACGAAAGACCATTTACAAGAGGCTTCGTCAAGCTCAGCCCGATATTTATTACTGACAACCTATTGCTGACGCTGGTTCACAGATCAGGTGTGCTGGCCGCAGCTGCGCTCCGGTACTTTTCTTTTTTCAAATTCACCAGCAGGCCCAGCCGCCATCAACCACCAGGTTATGCCCTGTAATATAGCTGGAGTTATCTGACAATAAGAACGCAACAGGACCGGCTATTTCTGCTGCGAGTCCGATACGCCTCATCGGCGATTTACCGGCCAGCCGTTCTACAAATGCGGGGTGATCTTTCTGAACCAAAGGATTGGGGAACGGTCCGGGCGATATACAGTTACACCGCACATTGCTGCCCGCCCAATGTACGGCCATATATCGGGTCATCTGAATAATTGCTGCTTTTCCTACACCATATTCAACCGGGTTTTTATTCATAGGCGCTTCATAGACTGATCCATCCGGTGCTACCATTCCATACATACTTGAGAACAATACAATACTTCCTTTCCCGTTTTTCACCATATATCCTGCGGCTTCCCGCGCCAATATAAACGGGGCGGTAATGCCTGCATGATTAACCTGATCAAAAGCTGCTGCATCAATTGTTTCCAGCTTTTCAGCTGTAGATCCAAAGCTCAGGTTTACCAGACCATCAGGGGCACCGTATGATGCGCTCATTTTTGCTACAAAATCCGGAAGCGCGCCTGTATCATTTAAATCAAAGCCAACGGCCTCCACTTTACCCTGTAGTCCTGTCTCCTTAATAAAGTCAGCCGCTTTATTGCCCTGGTCAATACATGCAATACGCGCTCCTTTTTCATGCAGTTGTTTTACTACGGCCCGTCCCAGGTAACCTGCACCGCCTGCCACCCAAATATTTTTATCTTTCAGATCCTCCATTATTTTTATGCATTTAAGCCCCCGTCCATTAAAATATTTTCACCATTGATATAAGCACCCGCTTCAGATGCCAGCAATACCACCAAACCTTTAATATCATCATGCCCTGCCATTCTGCCCAACGGCACTTTTTTGCAATAATTCTTCAAAAACGCTTCGGGCTGTTGACTGAACAACCCTCCCGGGCTAATACAATTGAACCGGATATTTTTTCCCGCATGCATCCGGGCCATATACCTGCTAAGATTGATCAGGCCGGCATTATGAAAAAAGTAATCAGGCGGTAAGTCACCCATTCCCTGGATGCCTTCGTAATTTGAAAGATCAGGCCCTTTCATACCCATCATGGATGCAATACTAATTACACTACCGCCGCCGGACCGGATGATGAGTTCTGTCATTTCCCGTAGCAGGTCAAACATACCGGTAGCATTTTCCCGCATCGAGGTTTCAAACTGTTCCAATGGGGCCGCGTATCCCTTCATAGGCCGGGACACCGCATTGTTCACAAAGCCATCCAGTCTTCCGTAACGGTCCTGTATCAGGGTCTTTAATGTCTTTACTGCTATCGGATCCGATTGATCCAGCTGCATGGCCGTCACTTTCAATCCTCTTTCCCGGAAAGCTGCGGCCGTTTGTTCCGCCCGTTCCTGTACTCTTGAGGTTGTTATTACAGTAGCATCTGCCTCTGCAAGTCCCTCCACAATACACTGCCCATAGTTACCAGATCCACCGGTAACAAGGATGATCTTATTCTTTAAACTCAACAGCTCTTTTACATTCATAAATTATACTGCTATTTGCGTTCCTCCCTGCAAGCGGCTTTCGTTTGCAGCAATCAGTATCCTGATCAATTGCTTTGTTTTATTAAAATCGAGACGAGGCCTACCCTCCTCAACAGACCGGACAAATTCTATAATCGTGTCGCGAAACATAGAATAGGAATTACGAATATCCACCAGCTTCCATCCCTGTCTGCCAAAAAAGGAAAGTTGAAACGTACCGGAAATATCATTGAACAAATGCAGGCTCACGCTTCTTCCATCAGTCAGCTCCACCAGCACCATTTCCCTGCCCAGGGTTCCGTTATACTGAACCGTTCCGGCCTGCGGATCATCCAATACTGCAAACACAGCTTCCAGCAGGTGAATGCCATATTTTTTCCAGTCCTTTTTTCCAACAGCCGTTACCAGTTCAATAGCGCCTAATCCATCCAGCTCCTGTTTGGCTATCCGGCATTCGTTTGCATACCGCATAGAAGAGCAGGACATAATAAATTTTCCCTGTGCCTGCTGCCCGGCAAACCATTCCAGGTCTTCTGATGAATAGGCCAACGGCTTGTCAATAAAAACAGGAATTCCTTCCTTAATAAAGGGGGCGCTCATTGCTACATGCTGCTCCGGATCGTCGCGGCCCAGGATCACTGCATCTACCACACCGGCCATTTCTTCAAGATGATCTACTACATCCGTGATCCCTGAAGAGCGGGCAATACTTTCAGCAATATCCCGTTCCTGACACCAGACATGTGTGACCCTGGCGCCCGGTATACCCAGCGTATCTTTGTTCGCCCGCAAATAGGCGGCTACAGCGGGGTATCCCATACGCGTAATTTCGTCACTGTCAAATACTCCGTTAATGATCGAAGACCAGGAGTAAGGATGCGCGTTGCCATCACTCATTCCTATAATACCGATTTTAATCATAACCATCCTTTTTTATCCCATTCCGCCAGGTTTAAAAAACCGGGATCGGGATAGGCCCGGCTTTTCAAAACACGCATTAAATCCTTATCTAAACCGCTGCATTCAAGCGTATGCAGGGCAGCATCCAGGTAAGCGGCCTTGTCAATACCCACCAGAACGGATGCTATTGCCTCCTGTTGTAATACAAAGCGGGTGGCCAGCTGCGGAAGCTCCCGGGTTTCAGGTACCAGGTATT
>DASVMC010000711.1:0-2846 GCA_036384555.1 Niabella sp.
GATCCTTTTTTTATTCATAAGTTTAAGTTGTGCTACCTTGTTTTCCTGTAGTAAAAAAGATAGCACACCGGATCAACCGGTAAATAAGGAAACAAAAATCAAAATATCGAACCAGTCCGATTATGATCTTAAAGTAGTGGCCGTATCTGCTATAACGGGGACCACCCGGCAGGATATAGCAAAAGATACCACTACCGGTACCCGTAAAGTGTTTAATCTTGGGGCATTGAAAACGGGCAGCACTTCAAAAGAGATCTCATTGGATGCTAAATTCAAAAGCCTGGTCATTGTTTTTGTTTACCATAACCCGGTTCTGGGCAACAAAGACTACAATGCAGTGGTTACCAAATTGTCCAATGGTACGAATATGCTCCCTTATGTTTTTAAGACAAAAACTACTTTTACTGTTACCTTAGATAAAGGCATGAAATTTGAACTTATTTAAAGCAGGCATTATGAAAAGCGTTTTTAATATATTAATAATAGCTGGTATTTTTTTGATATCAGGCTGTAAAGGATGCAGCTTCAGCAAAGGTTTTTCGGAAGACCTGAATACAAAACTATCGGCAAATTATAAAGGATTTACGGTTGAACGGTTTGCTCTCGTAGATGCTAATATGCAGCCCTTAAAGGATAACAGGGTACAGGGAAACTCCTCTTTTTCACTGGTGGCCTATAATATGGGGAATTATACCCTGGCAAATGACAGGGCTTATCCGGCATGCGAAATGACCCTGAATGATGACGCTGGGAAAACCGTTCTGCATGCCCCCGATATTTTTGCAGACAAAGCCAGGGACGGTTTAAGCACCGAGAACGGGAAATATGTGACCATTACAGCTACTTATACAATACCCACGGAATTCAGGGGCAGGACCTTACATGCCATTGTACGGATCACGGACCGGAAAAATCCGGAGAATGTGCTCCTGTTGAAGGATGATGTGATCGTGCAATAGCGCTGCCTGCCAATAGGTATAAAAAAATAGAAAGATGAAAAAGGTTTTATATAAAATGCTGTTGGTTTCACTGTTCACTGGAATCACTTTGTATGCGCAATCGCAGACCCGGGCAGCTGTAAACAGCCTGTATGATCAATTGCAGCGTTGCGCTGATGCGACCGGGCACACGGATCAATGTAACAGGCGTTTATATGACGGACTGGATTCTTTGCTGAACGTAGCGTATAAAAACCTGTTCAGCAAGTTGTCTTCTGCAAAGCGGGCAGCCCTGCAACGGGAAGAACGGGACTGGATAAAAAGCCGGGATCTTAATTTTAAACGATTTGAAAAAGAAGTCAATACCCATGATGGTACGTCCGTACCGGGAACGGAGATCTATGATACTTTTTTATATGAAAAGAAAAATGAATTTGTGAGGAAACGGGTGCTGCAACTGATCTCGCGTCTGGGAGGATGAAAAGATGATGACTGACACCCTCACAGCTGGATCATTTTTCCTTCAGCCGTTTTATCAGGTACGTTTCTGCCAGGGTATTAATCTTCCTCCAATCCCGTTTTCCTGTATATAGCTGAATGTACCCGGGTATAGTATGGAAAGTGAATAATGCAACGTCATCCGGACATTTGGCTGCTAACGGCACAAAAAGTACTGCTATCTCTCCATTGAATCCTGCCGATTTATCGACCCTGCCCTCCGGTGTCAGCCGTCCATAAAGCGGTTTTGCCGTGTAATGCCCCTCAAGATGATTCCCGGTTTTAAGATCGTGGAAATTATTACGATGCAGTGGATAGCGAAAATAATATCCAATACGGCGCGTTTTCCGCAGCTCATGCAGGTCCAGGTCGTCAATCATTCAGTCAACCCTCCTTCCGTTGTCCTTTTTTTTCATTAAACAATATACTGTTTTAAGTGATAATTTTTAAGACAATCTCTTTTTTTCGGATCAATACGTAAATACAAGACCACCACCGGGCCCATAATTGCTGTTGTAGTTGGCAGACACGCTCAGGTGCCTTGTAACAATATAGCGCAGACCGCCCATGTATTCTTTTTGAGTATCTGCCGAAAAGGAACCACGCAAACGCCGGGTTAAGGGAATATCTTCCCGGTTTAGAATAATACGAAAAATGCCCCTGGTATCTACCTGCGCCCGTAAAATAACGAGCATCGGAAGGGTATAGGCAATACCTGCATTATAATAAACTTTTCCATCATGACTGAATTTTTGGCCAAACATGTTTTTTTCCTCATGCTTTCCTTTCTGGTATTTCCATTCCACACCAACATAGGGGCGCAACCATTGCATCTGTCCCAGATAACGTCCGACGCTGGCTTCCAGTTCATGGCCATTTGCTGCGTCGTACCCCAGCTTCCATTCTGCATTCAATGACCAGCGCGTATTGTTCAATGCTGCAGAGCCGAAATTGCCATTGGAAGCAAATTCATTTTCTGCTCCTAAAAAGAACTGGCGGTCATCACGATAAATTTTTTTGATCGCCTTTTGAGGATCAGGGACCAGGGGGTTGGGGCGCTGGTGCTCATAAGTGAAAATACGGCCCATGCCCGCCATCATATGATAGAGGATATGACAATGAAAAAACCAGTCGCCCTCTACGTTGGCTTCAAATTCAATTATGTCGGTTTCCATAGGCATAATATCGATCACATTCTTTAACGGTGCATAATCCCCTTTGTCGTTCAATACGCGGAAATCATGACCATGAAGATGCATCGGGTGCCGCATCATAGAACCATTGTAGAGTATAATGCGTACGATCTCTCCTTTTTTTATAAGGACCTTATCCGTTTCAGAAACCACTTTATTGTCCATGCTCCACACGTAACGGTTCATATTGCCGGTTAATGTAAAACGGAGTTCTTTT
>DASVMC010000712.1:0-8502 GCA_036384555.1 Niabella sp.
TTGTACCTGTTAAAATGGCCACTTCAACAGGCAGTGGTTCCAGCAATTCTTTAATACCCTGGAAGTGCTGCCGGGCAAGGATCTCAGTAGGCGCCATTAAAACAGCCTGATAGCCATTGTCTGCTGCCAGCAGCATGCTCAGGAGCGCCACAATGGTTTTACCACTACCTACATCGCCCTGTAACAGACGGTTCATTTGTTTTCCCCTGCCCGTATCTGTGCGAATTTCCTTCAGTACTCTTTTTTGAGCATTGGTCAGCTCAAACGGCAGCTGTTCATTATAGAAGCGGTTGAATAAATCACCTACTTTTTCAAAGACCACCCCTTTTGAAAAACGATGCCGTTCAAGACGTACCAGGTTCAGCCGTAATTGTGCAAAAAACAGTTCTTCAAACTTCAAACGCCGGACAGCGGCTTCATAGTCTGCGCTATTTTTGGGAAAGTGTATATTCTGATAGGCCTGGAACCGCGGCATCAGCTTCAGCTCCTCCCGCATTGACTGCGGCAGGTTTTCCGGAAGCTCTTTTTCTGAAACATGCTGCAATAGTACCGAAGTCAGTTTCCCTATTTGCCTTCCTCCCAGGTGTTTCGCTTTTAACTTCTCAGTTGATGGATAAATAGGCTCCAGAAAGTCTTTGCCTTTGATCTTCTCCGGATCCCAGGGCTCCATTTCCGGATGTACCATTTGAGGCTTGCCCATGAAAAAAGACACCCGGCCATACACGAGATAAGGTTGCCCCGGTTGAATGATCTTTTTTATGAGGTTGACGCTCTGAAACCAAACCAGGTCCAGGGAACCTGTTTTATCCTGCAGAAAGGAGGTCAGCCGCCGCCCCCGTTTTTCACCAACAATTTCAAATGGAGCCAGAATGCCCGCAACCTGTACATATTCCTCATTGGTGCTGATTATACCAATAGGGGTAACTTTTGTTTTATCAATATGACGGAAGGGAAAATGGTGCAACAGGTCGTTAAATGTAAAAATATTCAACTCCTTCTGCAACAGCTCTGCGCGTTGCGGTCCCACGCCCTTTAAGTAAGCAACAGGACTCGATAATATGTTCTGACTATCTGTAATGCTATTGTTTTTCAACAAAAATAAGGTGCTTTCTCTTTCAAAATACAGTGCCGGTTATAAGCGGCAGAGAGGGCGGCCCACTTATTTAAGATACTTTCCGATTACCGGAAGCCGTTGAAATTCATTTTTTTCAACACGCAAGATAAACACCGTATATATCAGCAGTAAAGCAGTAGCCAGCCCATAATTAAACCAGGTACCGGATATTTTTGCTATTAACCAGTGGTGCATAAAATAAATGATCACAGCTATGATGATGTAAGCACATAGCTTTTTCCAGGCATACGGCACCCTGTATTCTTTTTGTCCCCACACATAAGAAACCACCATCATAGAACCATACGCCAGGAATGTAGCCCATGCACAAGCCATATAACTGTAATGAGGCACAAACAGGTAGTTAATGATAATTGTCACTGCAGCACCGATCAGCGTAATATAGGCTCCTGCAATGGTTTTGTTACCTAGCTTATACCAAATGCTCAGGTTATAATAAATACCTACAAACATATTGGCCAAAAGCAATATGGGAACTACTTTAAGTCCCACCCACATTTTGGGATTCCGGATGAACTGTTTCCAGATATCAAGATACAGTACTACTGTCAGGAACATAATGCAGATAGTAATGACAAAAAACTTCATTACGCGGGCATAGGTCCTTGTGGCATTTTCGGAAGTGGATTGTTTAAAGAAAAATGGCTCTGCGCCCATCCGGAACGCCTGTACTGCAAGCGTTATTAAAATGGAGAGTTTATAACAGGCGGAATAAATACCTACCTGTACCTTGGCAGCCTCTTCAGTTGCCGCAGGCGCCCACCAGCCCAGCATGATCCGGTCAAAGGTTTCATTAATCATACCTGCAAAGCCTGCAAGTATAAGCGGTATACCATAAAGGATCATTGTTTTCCAAAGCGCCTTATCTATTTTTAATTTGAAGCCCAGGAGTTCCCTTGACAGGAACAGTAATGTAACAATGCTCTGGAATAAATTGGCAACAAACACATATCCTACCGCCCATTCTTTATGATAAAAAGTGCCTATCCAGTGATGCGGGTTTTTATCCAGCAGTTTGGGTAAAACACCCAGGAAAACATATACACAGATGAAATTCACAATAATGCCAACGATCTTTATAAAAGCAAATTTTCTGGGTTTTCCATCCAGTCTCAGTTTTGCAAAAGGAATCGTGCTCAACGCATCGAAACCGATGATGAGGGCGGATAAGGTGATGTATTCCGGATGGGCTTCTACCTTTAACAAGGATGCGATCGGGTGCCGGAACAACACAAGCAGGATGGACAGAAAAACGGAAGTGATAATGAGCGACATGCTGGAGGTGTTATACACCTCTTTTTTATCGTTATTCTGGACAAAACGGAAAAAAGCCGTTTCCATTCCATAAGTAAAAATGATATTCATGAACGGGATGAAGGAATAGACCATGCTCATTTCGCCATAATCGGCAACAGTAAGCAATCCCGTAAGTAAAGGGGTAAGCAGGTAGTTGATTAACCTTGCCACAATAGAACTACCTCCGTACCATAGTGTTTGTCCTGCCAGTTGTTTAATGCCGCTCAATTGATTCTTAAATTATTTGACAAATGTAGTGTACTTATTATAAATGGTAATAATTCCCCAAACAGACGCAGAAATCCGTAAAAGACTTTGCCATGGATGCAGGAATAAAAAATACTGCCTTTTTATTTTCATAATGGGCGCGAATGACGCTATTTAGCCTTATTTGTGTATCCGTGCTATTGTAAATGAGCATTCTTAATGGCCAGTTACAGTAAAAATAAATTGATGCGCCCGCCCCGAATCACCTCCTAAAATTTGGGCTTAGGGGCACAACTAATTAACTTCGCAATGCATCAACATATAAAAATACGAATTCACATGAAAAAGATCCCGTTGATTCTGGCACTATTTACCATGACCGGCTCTGTAACTTTTGGACAAAAGGCTTATGAAGGGAAAATTAAATTAAAAAAATCGGAAGAACCGGCCATTGTTATTGAGTACAATTACCCCCAGGAAGTGGTGGAAAAAGCATTAATAGCCAAAATGGCGGACTTACGCCTGACGGGCCAGGAAGCTAAGGGATTTTTGACCTATAAGAACAGTGTTATTTCTTCAATTACCCCTTCACGGCTTGATTATACTTTCAGAACAGTGGAAAGCGGGAAAAGCGGCAGCTGGAAAACCACACTGTATATGCTGATGGAAGGAGCCGGGAATATTTCCGGCGATGCGGTTGTATTGGCATCCAATGCAAAATCGTTCCTGGAAAACCTGAATGATAATGTACAGAGAAGCAATACGATCTTTCAGATAAAGAAGCAGGAAGCCATTATGGTAGATGAAGAGCAAAAATTAAGATCCCTGCAGGAAGAATATAGCGCACTTGAAAAGAAAATGGAAACCAATAAACAGGCCCAGGCAGCACAGGAAAAGATAGTAGCATCCCAAAAAAGCGTCCTGGACGATCTGAAAGCAAAAAATTAGACGTCCCCGCCAGGTGCAGATCAGTAAATAAATTATATTATTTATAAAAAACAGTCTGACAAACCCTTACTACAGGCTATCCTAATATCTTTAAAATCAATAAACAGGGAGCGTACTCTTCCGTTGACACCAGGGCGGCCGCATGATAACCCCGAGAGCATTTTGTTATTCTCTGTGGTCAGCTATTTTATTTCTTCCAGGTTCCCGTTAAAATATTTAAGGAAATACAGCTTCTTATTTTCATAGTAGTCAATGTTGTTTTCTTTACTGACCGGCTTTATGTCCAGGTCATAAAACACCTTGAACTGGTTGCTTTCCAGCAGACCGGGCATATTACCATTGTACTGATTCAGTAAATGCCCAAAACGGTATACCAGACCAAATCCCCTGAACACAAGATCTGAAGGCCGTGCAAACATTTTTGCACTATAATAGGTACTGATATTCCTGCTGGCTACATCGGAACGGGAATTATAAAAGGGGTTGCTGTAAATAAGGCTTAACCCTTTGTATTTTGAAAAATTCAGGTTATCCCACGTCGGCATTCCCATTACCGTTATTGACGGGTATATCCTATTAAGTCTTACCAGCTGTGTTAATAGCTGATCTGCATAATTATTGTCCAGCGATCCTATAACAAATAAAGATGATTTGCCTTTTACAAAGTTAGAAGCCACCTGTGCCTGAGATAACGTATCTCTTACTTCAACAAATTTTATATGCATTGCCGTGCTCCTGTCGGCTTTGTTCAATGTTTCAAATACAGACCGCAGGTAATTTTCTGATGTTCCCTTTCGGGTAAGATAGGTGATCTGCTGCCCGGGATAGTTCTTTTTCAGATATGCGTATATCTGCTCCCCCTGTGTAGGCAGGGTCGGGTTTACTACAACAAAATAAGGGTTATTGCGTACGTTCCCATCATTGGGTACAGTAGCATTCATGACTGTAATTTTTTTGGAAGCAGCCAGCTTAGCCAGTATGCCCAAATCATTTAGTGAGCAATTGGCTATTATGAGCTCAACTCCGTCCGCAGCCGCTTTATTAAACTGGCTTTCAATGCTCTGCCGTGATGATTTGGAATCATAGATGTATACATCCAGCGGAATCTGCTGGGCGTTCAAGGAATCAATCGCCATCGATACACCATGGTAAAATTCCAGTCCGGGTATTGAAACTTTTGGAAACGATTTGTTATCATAGTTATAGCTGCCATCTGGGCCAAAAGCGTTATCCAGGTATAGCGGGGTAAAAACGGCCAGCTTATGACGGCTACCGGGGGTGCCCGCAGTAACCTGGGCGGCAACAGGTACCCAACTTGTTGCCAGAAGGAATACGAATAAAAAGAATTGCTTCATAGTTTACAAGAAATATTTATCAGGTCAGTAAACAATACCTTACCAGAAAATTCCCGTTCGAATATCAGGGTACTTATTACCTGCAAATATTATTCCCATTCTATAGTGGCAGGGGGTTTGCTGCTTATATCATAAACCACACGATTAATCCCCCTTACATTATTACAGATTTCATTGGAAACATTTGCAAGAAATTCATAGGGTAAATGTGCCCAATCTGCCGTCATACCATCCACACTGGTAACCGCACGCAGCGCAACGGTGTATTCGTACGTGCGCTCATCTCCCATTACTCCCACACTCTTTACCGGTAATAAGATTGTTCCCGCCTGCCAAACCGTTGCATAAAGGTCATTTTCTTTCAGTGCTTTTATATAAATATCGTCAGCTTCCTGTAACAATTGTACTTTTTCTTCGGTTACCTCTCCCAAAATACGGATGGCCAGTCCCGGTCCCGGGAAGGGATGGCGGTCGATCAGATTGGAAGGGATGCCCAGTTCTCTTCCTACCTTTCTTACTTCATCTTTAAACAGAAAACGTAAGGGCTCCACCAGTTCCAGATGCATTTTTTCCGGCAAACCGCCCACGTTGTGATGAGATTTGATGGTAACGGAAGGACCATGCACTGAAACACTTTCAATAACATCAGGATAAATAGTCCCCTGGCACAGAAAAGCAATATCTGTGCGTTTATTTGCCTCTTCCTGAAAAACGTCAATAAACAAACGGCCAATGATCTTCCGCTTGGTCTCAGGATCCGGATTATCTTTTAACTCTTTATAGAACAGCTGCTTAGCATCAATCCCTTTTATATTCAGCCCCAGCTGCCTATAGGTTTCCAGCACCTGCTCAAACTCTCCTTTCCGTAAAACGCCATTGTCCACAAAGATCCCGAAAAGATGATCCCCAATGGCTTTATGAATGAGTGTAGCAGCTACAGTGCTATCTACCCCACCGCTTAAAGCCATAATTACTTTCCGGTCGCCGATCTTTTCTTTTAGCTGGTTAACGGTATCGGTAATAAAGTGAGCCGGCGTCCAGTCCTGGCTGCATCTGCAAATATTCACCAGGAAATTATGCAGGATGTTTTTACCTTCCACACTATGATGCACTTCAGGATGAAACTGTAACCCATACAAGGGGTGCGGCGCTTTACTGTATTTAAACGCAGCCACCGGAATGCTGTCTGTTGTAGCCAGTACCTCAAAATCCGCAGGCAGCTCCAGAATACTGTCACCATGGCTCATCCATACCTGGCTTTTTTCCGGTACGCCCTTCAGTAAGACGTCCTTTGTACCCTTTATTTCCATCTGGGCACGGCCATATTCCCGTTTATTACTCTTTTCCACCCTTCCGCCGTATAGCTTCGTGGCAAGCTGTGCCCCGTAACAAATTCCCAAAACAGGCACCTGTTCTACCATACCTTTCAGGTTAATAACCGGCGCATTGGTATCGTTTACCGAAAATGGTGAGCCGGAAAGAATGATTCCTTTTAAATTGCCGTCAAATTCAAAGGTTTTGGAGTAAGGAAGTATTTCACAATAAACATTGGCTTCTCTTACACAACGGGCGATCAGCTGGGTGTATTGAGAACCAAAATCAAGAATTAAGATTTTTTCGGTCATGGTGCGGCGAAGTTAATAAAATCAGGTTGACATATTAGTAATAAATTATTAATAAAAACAGTAATGCTATTTTTAATAAAAAGGAACGCGGTAATACCTATTTTTAGATAAAAAATGAAATGCGGCTTCTTTTTTCAACATATTTAAACCCAAGTATACACGGATGAAACAGTTAATTCTTCTTTGCCTATCAGTAGCAGTAATTGCAACCTCCTGTAATATCGTTGACAGTCAACGCGTGAAAGGAAACAGCAATATCAATTCCCGGAGCTATGAGCTGAAAAATTTCAGCTCCATTGATGTAGGAGACAATGCTACTATTTACCTGAAACAGGACTCTGTTTACAGTGTAAAAGTGGAAACAGATGACAATCTTTTTCAATACCTGATCGTAGATATTGAAGACGGAGAATTAAATGTGGATGTAAAAGACGGTTATAACCTTGACCCCAGTAAGGAGCTGAAGGTATATATATCAATGCCTTCCGCAACTAAAATAGCTGTTTCGGGGTCCGCCACCCTTAACCTGGTCAATGATAAATTCACACAGGACCAACCCCTTTCATTTGATATCAGCGGCGCCTCCGATGGCAGCTTCCGGGTAAAAGCGCCTTCCATCAAGCTGGACGTAAGCGGAGCTTCCACCTTTACTATTGCCGGCGAAACAAAAGATGTCAGCGGTGAGGTAAGCGGGGCGTCCACACTGAAGGCATATGACCTGAAAGCCGAAACCAGTAATATGGACGCATCCGGTGCCAGTACTGCCAATATATTTGCCAGCATTCAGCTAACAGCAGATGCCAGCGGGGCTTCCAGCATCCGGTATAAAGGGAATCCAAAGGTGAACTCTACTGCTAACGGCGCGGGTAGCGTAAAACAGGCAGACTAACAGTTCCAATTTTTTACAACAGCAGGCTTATCTGAAAAAACGCATCAGGTAACCCGTTTTAATCTGTCCGCGCCGGATCCTGTTTAATTTAGATACAGCCAGTTTCCGGGCAACCGGGTTCAGATAATCGATATAAAGGATGCCTTCCGTATGGTCATACTCATGTTGTATCATCCGCGCTGTAGTGCCACTGAAAACTTTCTGACGCCGGACCAGTTCCTGATCAAAATACCGGATCTCAATACTCCATGGCCTTGTTACCGGCTCTGATAATGAAGGAATGCTCAGACAGCCTTCCTCTTCCATCCATTTCTCGTCCGATCTGCTGATCAGCTCCGCATTAATAAAAACTTCTTCAATTCCCGTATCCCCGTTTCCATACAGGGTTTGACGGGCTGTATTGTCCAGCTGCTGATACGTGCTCCTGCTGTCTACTATAAAAACCCGGAGGTTTTCCCCAATCTGGTTAGCAGCAAGGCCACATCCATTTGCCCGGCGCATGGTTTGCCACATCTGACTGATGAGCGTGTTCAATGCATCTTTGTCAAGATTAACAGGCTTACCTTTTCCCTCAGCATCGGGTGGCCATAGGCCAGTATGGGATATAACATTTATAATTGTTTACCGCAAAGGTCTTTCCTCCGGTTGCTGCATCCAATGAATAATTGTTAAGAAATCTGCCGGCGGATACGGCTCAGTGCCTGTGGGGTTATTCCAATATAGGAAGCGATGTATTTTAACGGCACCTGCTGTACAATTTTCGGCTCTTCCTTTAATAAATGCAGGTAACGCTCTGTTGCATTATACTTTATAAGGTTAATATTGTGCTTCGAATGAGCCAGTAACATATGTTCCGTAATAAACCGCCCCAGGAAATTTCCCGCTTTTGTCTGTAAGTACAATTTTTGAAGATCGTTATAGGATATCCGCCACAGCGTGGTTTCAGAAAGCGCCTGTAAACAATAGGCGGCCGGGGTTCTTGTCAGAAAAGAGTCGCAGGCACAGGTAAACTCCCTGTTAAAATTGAAATGGAAGGTCCATTCCTTC
>DASVMC010000713.1:0-6737 GCA_036384555.1 Niabella sp.
CGGTTTCCGGGGGAACGGATAAAGCCAATTTCAGGACCAGCATTGGATATCTGGATAATGTGGGCACAGTAATAACAACCGGCTATAAACGGCTGAGCTTTGACCTGAATGGAGAGTTAAAAGTAAAAGATAATCTTAAGGTATTTGGAAGGGTGATCTATTCTAATTCCAAGCAGCGAAATTCTCCTTTTGCAACAAGTGTTACCTTTTATCGCTCTGCGGGTCTGGCGCCCACCGGCAAAGTTTATTTTGAAGATGGCAGCCTGGCTCCCGGAACCAATTCAGGCATAGGAAATCCTTTGTACCAGATGACGACTGCTATTAACCGCAACTCTCTGGATAATTTGTCCATTTCAGTGGGCGCTAATTGGGAAATATTGCCGGGGTTCAGTTTTGAGCCGCAGCTTTCTATGTTTAATACTTCAAATGATGCCTATTCCTTTCAGCCTGCATTCTGGAATGGCCCGGTATCCTATGTTACTACCCGCAATGCTAATGGCAGTAACTCCCGCTGGAGACAGCAACAGGCGGATGGGGTCTTTTCCTATTTAAAATCGTTGAATGGAAAACATAACCTTGATGCTAAGGCAGGTATTTCATATTATGGCAGACAGCAAACCAGCCTGAGTGCTTCGGGAAGAGGCGCTTCCACAGATCTTATTCCTACACTTAATGCATCATCAGAGCCTACAGCGGTTAGCAGCACCATAAGTGATCAGGTGATAGTAGGGTATTTCGGAAGAGTAAATTATGATTATCAGCAAAAATACCTTCTTTCAGTAAATGCCCGGTATGATGGCGCCTCTAATTTGGGTGCCAATTACCGCTGGGGATTTTTTCCGGGTGTTTCCGCAGGATGGAATCTTCATAAGGAAAAATTCTGGCAGGGACTGCCCGCTGTTTTTAGTGCCCTGAAGCTGCGTACCAGTTATGGAGTGAACGGAAATATCAGCGGTTTGTCTGATTTTCAGGCCCAGGGTGCCTATAGTGTAGGCACAAGGTATGATAACATGGCGGGTATTCAGAATTCGGTATTGCCCAATCCTAACCTGAAATGGGAGGAATCTAAAACCTTCGATGTAGGTATGGACCTGGGGCTGCTAAACAACAGGATCAGCTTTCTATTTGACTATTTTGTACGGAGAACGGATAACCTGATAACCAGCTTGCCACTGCCAAAATCCACTGGTTTTGAAAGCATACTCACAAACCTGGGCAGTCTGCAGAATAAGGGAATAGAGTTGGAACTGAGTGCCAGGCTCCTGCCATCTGCAGCTGAATGGCAATGGCAGGTTTCATTGAATGCGTCCAAAGTGCTTAATAAAATTTTAAAACTGCCCGACAATGGCGTATTGAATAACCGTGTAGGAGGAGACCTTGTATGGGATGATGCCTCTCAGACATATGTATGGAAAGGCGGTTTGCAGCAGGGCGGACGTGTTGGTGATATGTATACGCTGAAACAGGAGGCAATTTATGCAACTGATGCAGCTGCAGCAGCAGGCCCTGTTTATACATACATAGTCGGAGCCGACAAAACGCAGTATGGAGGAGATGTGCAATTTTATGATGCCGATAAAAACGGCGTTATTGATAGCAGAGATCAGCGGTATATGGGCAATATCTATCCTACATGGACCGGAGGCTTTAGCAATTCCCTGTCTTACAAAAGGATTAGTTTGTATGTACGAATGGATTATACCACAGGGCATACCATTTTCAACTATGGCAAATTATTCCTGGACATGAATGGGTATAGTGATGGCAGTTTTACACAGGACAAATATGATAATTCCTGGAAAAAGCAGGGTGATATAGCAACAGAGTCGCGCTATTACTGGGGCGGTGAACGCGTACAACGTAATAATTTCCTGGGTGTGACAGACAGAGGAAACTCAATCTTTTACAGCAAAGGAGATTTCCTGTGCCTGAGAGAAGTTACATTGAGCTATCAGCTACCCCCGGCGCTTTTAAGAAGAATAAAAATTAGTGGATTGAAGTTTAATGTTACAGGAAGTAACCTGCACTATTTTACAAAATATGACGGTCTTAATCCGGAAGAAGGAGGGATAGATGATGGACGTTATCCCCTGCCCAGAAATATCACTATTGGTGCCTCCCTCACTTTCTAATTTTAAATTTAAAAGAGTATGAAAATTTTAAATAGTATCTGTATTTTTTTGATAATTGGTTTTTGGGGCGTGTCCTGCTCACGAACCCTGGATGTAGATCCTACCAGTGTTATCACAGTTAATTCATTTTGGAAAACGGAAGATGATGCAAAAGGCGGCCTTGTGGGAATGTATATTGATTTGAGAAATATGGCAGAAGCGTTGTATCTGACAGGAGATGAACGGAGTGAAGTTTATACCGGAGGGGTATATGGTGGAGGAACTTATGTACTGTTTAACAACGCGATGACAGCCGATGCGCCCGGCAACCCTGATTGGTCGGGTTATTACCGGGTTATAAACAGCGCTAATCTTTTACTGAAATATGTTCCCGGCATTCAGTTCAAGAATGAAGCAGACAAGAACAACCTGTTGGCACAGGCTTACGCAATGCGGGCGTTTGTTTACTTTAATATGGCAAAGACCTGGGGAGACCTGGTCATCCGCAAAGAGCCGACAGAAAGCGCAGATCCTGCTGTTACACAAAAAGAACGGTCTCCGCAAGCCGATGTTTTCAGTTTTATTAAAGAGGATATAGATAAATCGCTTCAGTTATTTGCTGATAATAGTTTCACATCGCTGCGGAGCATGTGGTCAAAGCCGGCGGTCAATGCGCTCAAGGCAGATGTATACCTTTGGTCGGCAAGGGTACTGAATGGTGGTGCGGCAGACTTTACAGCGGCACTAACTGCCTGTGAGGATGTTGAAGCGTCTGATGTGCAGTTGCTGCCCAATTTCTCAGATCTTTTTAAATATTCGAATAAAGGCAACAAGGAAACGATACTCAATATCCACTACGAGGAACTGGAAGCCAGTAATTATTTTTGGCATATGTGGATTATCGGCTCTGCGGTTCCGTCAAATATCAGCCAGAAGGCTAAAGATCTTTTATTGCCCGTAGGTGGCGGCCAGGGACTGGTGGTAATGTCTGACCTGGTACGCAACCAGTTTACGAATGACGATTCCCGGAAAGCCGGAAGCTACTTTGATATTTACACCTATAATGGAAACGGTGACAGTACCTATTATACCAATGTTTGCCTGAAAGGCAGCGGAGTGGTAACAAACGGCAACAGGGTTTTTTCAAGTGATGTGATTTTATACAGGCTGGCCGATGTATTATTAATGAAAGCAGAAGCTAAGAACGGGCTCAGCAAGGATCCGTCAGCGGAAATAAACAAGGTACGCCAGAGAGCTTATGGAAATGCGTATCCAAGCCATATTTTTACGAACGGAACGCAGCAGGAAAACTATGGGGCTATTCTTAAAGAGCGCCTGTTTGAATTGGTGTATGAAGGAAAGCGCTGGTGGGACCTGCTTCGTTTTGACAAGGCTTTTGAACTGGTACCCACCTTGCAGTCTCAGGCGGGTAAGCAGTATTTAAGATTGTTCCCGATTGCAAATTCAGTATTGAGTCTTGAGCCTAAAGTGAAACAAAATCCAGGTTATTAAAATTGAGTTCTATGAAAAAAATATATTTCTTAAGCTGTTTTGCCTTGTTAACACTGCTTTCCTTTGGGCAGGCTGCTATAAAGGTGGAAAAAATCTGGGACCGGTCTAATCATAATGCCTTCCCCGACCTGTATAAATTTAAAGCGTATTACTATGTTACTTTCCGGGAAGGAACAAGCCATGTGAACAATCAGAACGATGGCACAGTCCGGCTAATGCGGTCGAAGGATATGAAGAACTGGGAAACCGTTACTGTTTTTAAGTTGAATGGTAAAGATGTAAGAGAAGCCCGTCTGTCCCAGATGCCGGACGGAGCGTTGCTGGTTACACTGGCTGCCGGTGTTTGGAAAAATGACCAGTACCTGTCCTTAAGGCCCTATTATTCTATTTCTGATTTAAAGGGAACCTCCTTTACGCCGCTGGCAGAAGCAAATATAGACGCGGCTATAAAGCCGGGGATTGATTGGATCTGGCGGGTTACCTGGTATAAAGGATATGGCTATGGTGTGCTGTATCAGAATAAGCCTGGTGAACGCAGCAGCGAATGGAATGCTTTTTTGGTAAGAACAAAAAACGGCCGGGATTATGAGAAGGTGGATCAATTCAATGTAACGGGAAAACCGAATGAATCTACCATACGGTTTGATAAAGAGGGAAGCATGTATGTACTGATGAGGAGAGAGGCTGGTGATAAAATGGGGTATTTGGCAAAAAGTGCCGCACCTTATCAAAATTGGCAGTATGACACTCTGACTTTGAGACTGGGAGGCCCCAATTTTCTGTTTTTGAACAGGCAGGAGCTAATTATAGGATCCAGGTTAACGGAAGCCGGTAACGCAAGGACGGCCCTATTTTTAACCGATTTGCACGGGAAAATAAAGCAGGTGCTACAACTACCGGGTAGCGGAGACGGCAGCTATCCCGGGATGGTGATCGATAAGAATCAATTGCATGTTGTCTACTATTCCTCTCATGAGGGAAAAGCAGCCATATATGCTGCTGAAATTCCATTGTCTTATTTTAATAAAAAGGCCGCAGTAAGTGGCCAATAAACCCATTATGAGTATGAATTATCTTTCTGGAAAAATAAAAATTTTATTTCTTGGATTTATCTGCGCCGGGTCCGTTCACGGGCAGGGAAATGGCCCTGCGGGGATTAAAAAGATCCGGGACGTGCTCATTTACAGAGACAGTATGTTTTATAACACATTTCCCTCTGTCATAAAAAGAACGGACGGGACATTATTACTAGCCTTCCGGAGAGCGCCGAATCGGCTGATCTTTGGTGAAAAGGGAAACAACCATGTAGACGATAACAGTTATTTGGTTACGCTGAGTTCTGCTGACGGAGAAAACTGGACAAAGGACCCCCGGCTTTTATATGCACATCCGTTTGGTGGTTCGCAGGATCCCTGTCTTTTGCAATTAAAGGATGGCTCAATTGTATGTGCCAGCTATGGATGGCAGGCTGTAAGGCCGGATGGCATCGGCAATTTAAAACAACCTTATTTTGAATCAGGAGGCTATATTTTCCTGGGAGGCTATGTAGTTCGTTCAGGCGACGGAGGCTTAACATGGAAAGGTCCTTATTATCCGCCGCATATTCAACCGGAGCGGAATTTTAATCCGATGGGCTACCCCGTTCCGGCTTATAACCGCGGTGCGCTTTATGAAGCGCATGACGGCCGGATCTTATGGATTGTAGCTGCGCATGATAGTATAAAGAAAACATCCAACTATCTTATTGCCTCAAAGGATAAAGGAGTTAGCTGGGAATATGTTGGAGAAGTGGCAAAGAGTCCGCAGGTGTCCTTCAATGAAGCGTCTGTTATTGAAACACCCGGAGGCGATATTGTGGGCTTTTTGAGAACAGAAGGAATGGAGGACAACGCCGTAATTGCCCGCTCTAAGGACGGTGGCAAAAACTTTACGTGGCAGTCTATGGGCTTTAAGGGGCATCCGCTGAATGCCTTACAGCTGCAGGATGGCAGGGTGTTAGTTACATACGGCTACCGGCATAAGCCTTTTGGCATCCGGGCACGCATTCTGAATTCAGAGTGTACTGATTTTGCTACAGCTCCGGAAGTAGTGCTCAGGGATGATGGAGGTAATGGCGATCTTGGGTATACCTGGCCTGTACAACTGGACAGGAACAGGGTATTGATTGTGTACTATTATAATACCGCTAACGGATTGCGTTATATTGCAGGAACCATTGCGGAGATTAAGCCGCTGCAGGCTCCGTAAATTCCCGCGTTCTTTTAACCGAATAGCTGTTTTCTTGGCTTTGCGGGTAACGGATAAACGTAACAATCCTTATTTTGAAGTGCTAATTTTGGGTATGAAACGGATGCTTGGGTGGATGATCGTTTTGTTGCTGGGGAACGTGTGTCTGTTAAATGCGGCAGATCCGGTTGATAGTGCCTGTGTAAAGGATTTGCGAAAGTTGCTGAAAGACCAGCAGGAGTGGGTGAAAGTACATGTGGCGGAATACCTTCTATGGACGGGTAATGCGGTGGATGAGGTGTATAAAGTGTACAAACAGGAAGCGCAGGATTTTAATGATGTTTACAAATACCGGATCGGTATCTGGAGGGTGCTTGCGCAGGCATCGCGTTCAAAAAAAGAACGCGCCGGCTGGATACAAAAAGTGGTAACGGTCTATAAAGACAAAAATGCTCCTGACCGGCTGCACGCTATTGAAACACTTTCTAAATTAAAATATGTGGTGATAAAAGGCTCCGCAGTCCGTGAGCTGCTCCAGATGACGAATGCGGATCCGTTGCAGATTTATTCACTCTGGAACGCTGCCTGCGGATCTGAAGCGGTTAAAAAACGCGTCCAGGCACAGCTGTATACTCTTTTGTTGCAGCAAATCAGGGAAAGGAATGCGCCCGCGGTGCAGGTCATTGCGTATGTCTTGCGGAGTCTCGGTACACCGGATGTACCTGTCTGGGACGCTGTCAGGAAGGAAATGGCTGTAAGTAATGTAGATCCGCGCATCAGTGCCGGTGTGCTGACAATGTTATGGGTGACGGCACCTGTAGCCAGAAGCAGCATGGCGCAGGCGGTAAAAGGCCTGTTGTTCAGTAAAAAAGAGGAGAAGGCCGTTTT
>DASVMC010000714.1:0-3784 GCA_036384555.1 Niabella sp.
TAACTGAAAACGACCTAATCCCTTGTTCTGGTGTTATTGCTGATCAGTAGTCCTTTTTCAATCAGTTTACCCTTACGGTATATCTTTTGTTCTTTTTTAAATGCGCTGCGCTGGTATGCTTTATCGATCAGACCGCTCAGATCGGGCTTTCCTGCATCTACCCACGCTGTATACCAGAAATCAGAAAGATCGTTAGCCGAACGAACCACCTGCTCACTGATGGACCCTTTCAGGGCTTTATTAAATTCCAGCGCAAATTCCTTTGAATAAAACCGGCGGTTTTTCCCCCAGCGGTATTCCCAGCGGTATTTCCGGGCCGTATCCGTAAATGTTTCTGATACTTCTTTTTCTGCTGCAAACATTGCAGGCAACAAGGCATGCGTCTGCTTTAAAATATTCCAGATGGCTGTTTCCGAAGATTTTAAATAGCTAGCCTTATGGCGGCTTTTAATGCTGAAATCAGTCAATGCCACTTCAGGTACCGTTGTTTCCCAGAGATCATGAATACCTCTTTGTCCTGTCAGCTGGCCATCATAATTCAGCGATGTATGCAGCGGCACATGCGCATCTCCTATATAATGCCCCAGGTCTGTTGCGTAAAAAACAATGCTGTCCTTATCTTTTCTCCGCATTGCATCCGTTAGTTTTTTTTGTGTTTCCACTACCACAAAAGGGAGGGTGCCATATTTCTTTAAGGTATCCGCCGTATATTTTTCTACTGCCTCCTCCCAATTATGAGGGATGCTGTCCGCGGCATCAGCTCCGTAATATTCAAAATCCAGGAAATGTTTGTTTCCTTCTGTAGGATCAACGTTCCGGCGCTGATCCGGCCGCGGTGCGTTGTAAACCAGGCTATCTATATTCGTATAGAAAAAGGGGCGCATTTTCTTTGGTAATGCATAGACCGCCAGCTGATTTACAGTACGATGAATTAAAAACCCCCAGCTGCTCATACCTACCAGCAGCACACCTAAAACGATCACCAATAAATTCCTTTTTTTCATCTGTCAATTTTTATTGATTTTAGTCAGATGCCCATCTGACCGTACGCGCAGAGAATTCCGCATAAGCAAATATTCATTCTTTTGAGTATGAAAATGAATATGCTCTTGTACTACATTTCATAGCATCTGAATAATGCGGCAAAGGTGCGGTAATTTTTTCAAAGCGGGCAACCGTTTATTCATTATTAACACCCTGGCAATAAATTGGGGCAGGTAATAGTGTGTTTGTTATATTTACATAATAAATAGTTAATATGGACTTACTGCAGGTTGCACATCTTAAAAAATATTTTGCCACGCAGAAAGCCGTTGATGATATCAGCCTGACGATCGAGCAAGGCCAGATATTCGGGCTGCTGGGTCCCAATGGCGCTGGGAAGACCACATTAATCCGTATGATCACCGGTATTTTTTACCCGGATTCCGGAACCATTACGCTTGAAGGAAAAGCATTTGATCCTGTAAATGACATCAGCAAGATCGGCTATATGCCCGAAGAACGCGGTTTGTACAAAAAAATGAAAATAGGGGAACAGGCTTTATACCTTGCCCGTTTAAAAGGCTTAAGCAAGCACGATGCTATTGAAAGCCTGAAAACCTGGTTTGCCAAATTTGAAATGGACTCCTGGTGGAATAAAAAGGTGGAAGACCTTTCAAAAGGGATGCAGCAAAAACTGCAGTTTGTTATCACCGTTTTGCACAAACCCCGGCTGATCATTCTGGATGAGCCTTTCAGCGGACTGGACCCGGTAAACAGTAACCTGATCAAAGACGAGATCTTTAACCTGGCAAAAAACGGCGCTACCGTTATTTTCAGCACACACCGGATGGAACAGGTAGAAGAGATCTGCGATCATATCGTTCTGGTGAACAAAGGGCAGAAAATACTGGACGGAACTGTGCAGGGTGTAAAACAGCAGTTCAAAGAGAATTTATACAAGGTCACTTTTGCAGCGCCTGTAACAGACATAGGGCCCAGTGACCTGTTTGATGTAAAGAGGGTTTCAGGAAATACCCTGGTGCTTCAAAAGAAACCAGCAGTGAACAATAACCAGATCCTCTCTTATTTTTTAAACAGGGGGTGGCAGGTGGATTCATTTAATGAGCTGCTGCCTACCTTAAATGATATTTTTATAAGAAAAGTGGAAGGCACTCCGCTGGCCCGTAAATTTCAAAACATTCAGGATTAAGTCGGATCAACAATGAATAAAATAATTTTAATCATACAACGCGAATATTTAAGCAGGGTACGAAAAAAAAGCTTTATCATAACAACATTGCTTTTCCCCCTGCTGTACCTGGGTTTCATTTTTGGAACTTCCTATATCAGTACAAAAACTGCTACAAAACTAAAAATTGCCCTGGTAGATTCCTCCGGAAGCTTTACACAGCAACGTATTGATAAAGTAAATAAAGATTATCCCAACAGTACTTTAACACTGGTAAAAGAAAAACCGGCTGACCTGGTTAAGAGTTTTGAAGCCAAGGGTTTTGATGGTTATGTGGTTATACCCGCCAACACCCTGGTTTCAGAAGCACCCAGCAATGTGGTGGTGAAGTCTAAAAAAACACTGGGTACTGTTTCAGACGTCCAGGTAAAATTAAACGCAGTATGGAATGAAATAAAATATGAGCAGTTGGGCATTGATACCAGCAAACAGCAATTGCTCAATGAAAGCACGCTGAACGTAAAGACGGAAAACATGGAAGACCAGACCACAGATGGTGCAGTGGCATACGGTATAGGCTTTGTGGCAGGTTTTTTAATCTACTTTATGCTGCTGATCTACGGCTCTCAGGTGATGATGGGGGTAATGGAGGAGAAGACCGGCCGTATTGCCGAGATCATGGTTTCATCAGTAAAACCGTTTCAGCTCATGATCGGGAAAATCATTGGTATTGCCTTTGTATCCATTACCCAGTTTGTTTTATGGATCGTTTTTGTGCTCGTCATTTACAATCTGACCAAAGCCGGCGCTTCGGGCATAGACAATAACTCTTTTACACAAGCGATCGGTTCCATACAGGGTATGTTTGCCAGTGTCAATCTCCCGCTGATCCTTTCCCTGTTCATTTTCTATTTTTTAGGAGGCTTTTTCTTTTACGCTTCTATATACGCAGCCGTGGGATGCGCAGTGAACGAGGATATGCGGGAAGCACAATCCCTGGGTTTCCCCATAACGATCCTCATTATGTTTGCCTTTTTTATTATGATGGCTGCGGCTAAAGACCCCGGCAGTCCTTTAGCGGTATGGGGGAGCATTATCCCTTTTACATCCCCCCTGGTGATGATGGGCAGGGTCTCTTATGGTATTCCGGCTACTGTTCCCTACTGGCAGCTGGCGCTGAGCATGTGCCTGCTGGTGATCTCCTTTTTACTGGTAACCTGGTTTGCCGGCAAGATTTACCGCACAGGTATTTTAATGTATGGCAAAAAACCTACCTGGAAAGAAATGTTCAAATGGGCCTTCCGGAAATAAGTCTTTAATGGCAGGCATAATCAAAAGTATTCTTATTTCCTAAATTTGCGAATAGCTACAAAACATTCTATTTTATGAAACGTGTTCTATTAATCACCTGCACTCTTTTGTTAACGATGAGCAGCCTCAATGCCCAGGATCAAAACGCAGACTGGGCTAATTTCGGCAGGTTCGATTCAGCAAATCTTGCCGTAAAGCAATTACCGGCAGGTGACCGGCAGGTGGTGTTCATGGGCAACTCCATTACAGAAGGATGGTACCGCCAGGATAAGGACTTTTTTACACAAAACAAATACAACA
>DASVMC010000715.1:0-3314 GCA_036384555.1 Niabella sp.
TTTAACAGGCCTTCCGTAAATACGGGAGGCTTTTTTTTAACATAAAATACGAAATAAACAACAATGAAAGTAGCCGTTGTGGGCGCCACAGGTCTGGTAGGCACCAAAATGTTGCAGGTTTTATCCGAGAGAAATTTCCCGGTATCTGAATTAATACCCGTTGCCTCTGCAAAAAGCATCGGCAAGGAAGTGGAATTCAAAGGCAAAAAATATAAGGTGGCAGGTATGGAAGAGGCGATTGCTGCCAAACCGGATGTAGCTTTATTCTCAGCAGGCGGGAGCACTTCAACGGAGTGGGCACCCAAATTTGCAGCGGCGGGTATTACCGTAGTGGATAATTCCTCTGCATGGCGTATGGACCCGAAAGTGCCGTTGGTGGTTCCGGAGATCAACGCAGATGTGCTGACCAGCAATGATAAAATTATTGCCAACCCCAACTGCTCGACCATTCAAATGGTAGTAGCCCTGGCACCTTTACATAAGGCATATAAGATCAAACGTATAGTGGTATCTACCTATCAGAGCGTTACCGGCACAGGTGTTAAAGCGGTGGACCAGTTAAAAGGCGAACGTCATAAAGAAGTAGCAGGGAAAGAAGGCAGTTACGAAATGGCCTATAAATATCCCATTGACCTGAATGTAATTCCCCAGATTGATGTTTTTCTGGATAACGGATATACCAAGGAGGAAATGAAAATGGTCAACGAAACCAAAAAGATCATGCGGGATGATGCCATCCGGGTTACGGCTACAACAGTTCGCATTCCGGTTGTAGGCGGGCATAGCGAAGCAGTGAATATTGAATTTGAGAATGATTTTGACCTGACTGAAGTACGACAGCTGCTGGAAACAGCGCCAGGCGTTATTGTGGTAGATGACCTGGTTAACCAAAAATACCCCATGCCTATGGATGCCCATGAAAAAGATGATGTATTTGTAGGACGTCTCCGCAGGGATGATTCGCAACCCAATACGTTGAATTTGTGGGTGGTAAGTGATAATCTACGCAAAGGAGCGGCAACCAATGCGGTACAGATTGCAGAGTACCTGGCCGCTAATAATCTGATTTAGTCTACGGTTCATAGTTCATGGTGGTGATAAACGGCGATCGGTCCCACCATGAACTATTTGCTATGAACTATGAACTATTTTGTTACTTTGCAGCTTCTATGTCGGATTTATTGGAGCAAATAGACAAAGAACGGCTTCCCCGTCACATTGCTATTATTATGGATGGCAATGGGCGATGGGCACAGGAACAGGGGCAGGACCGGCTGTTCGGGCATTTCCATGGCGTGGAAAGCGTAAGGGACATTGTAGAAGGTTGTGCAGAGCTGGGGATCGGTTATCTTACTTTGTATGCGTTCAGTACGGAGAACTGGGACCGTCCGGAGTATGAAGTAGTAGGATTAATGGAGCTGCTAGTATCTACCATTCGCAAAGAGGCAGAAGTATTGCATAAGAACAATATCCGGCTGCATGTGATCGGAGACATGAGTATGTTGCCGGATTACGCCCGTCAGGAGCTGAATGAGGCATTGGAAATTACGGCGGGGAATACAGGGTTAAATCTGATTATGGCATTGAGCTACAGCGGCCGCTGGGAACTGCTCAATGCAGTAAAAAGTATTGCCAATGAGGTGCGCCATGAGCGGCTGGCAGTGGAGGCCATTGATCAGGATGTGTTGCAGAAGTACCTTTGTACCAGTGAGTTCCCTGATCCGGAACTCATGATCCGGACCAGTGGGGAATACCGGATTAGTAACTTCCTGCTCTACCAGCTGGCCTATGCAGAGTTGTATTTTACCGATGTGCGGTGGCCCGATTTCCGGAAACAAAATCTTTATATGGCAATCGTTGATTATCAAAACAGGGAGCGTCGTTTTGGTAAAACGTCGGCGCAAATAACACAATAAGGATCTATTTGTTTATAAAAAGCTGCAGATACGATAAATACAGGTTCTTTTTAACATACAGTTTCCAAATTTTACCTTTAATTTGCCGCCGCAATGGGATTGAAGAAGGGAATAGGAAATGGATCGGCTCCTGCTTTGCGCAACAAAAATTGATTACCGTAATACTTTAACCATTATATGCGTTTTTTTACATACAAAGTTTGTATCATAATTGTATCCATTTTTGCGGTAAATCATGCTTTTGCTCAGGTAGACACCACCCCGGTCACGTCTGTTGATCCCAGACTGGAAGAGTTTTTACAGAACGCTCAGCCACGGGAATATACCGTGGAAGATGTGAAAATCACCGGCGCTTCCTACCTTGATTCGTCTATTGTTCTGTCGGTTTCAGGTATGCAAAAAGGACAGAAATTCGTATACCCCGGTTCTGATATTTTTTCCCGTGCAATCAATAACCTCTGGAAACAAAAGCTTTTTGCCGATGTGGAAGTATATGTAACTCATGTAGATAATGATAAGGTAAGCGTTGAGATCGCAGTTACAGAACGGCCCCGTTTGGGAAATTTTAAATTTGAAGGGGTCAAAAAAACGGAGATAGAAGACCTTACCAAAAAAATAGGGCTGGTTAAACAGTCCATCCTCTCAGAAAACACCCGTCAAAATATCCGGCAGGTTGTGAAGACCTATTTTGAAGAGAAAGGTTTTTACGATGTGTCAACCACGCTGGAGGAAAAGAAAGATCCTGTTTATCCCAATTCGAATGCGCTTACAATAAAGATCGACAAGGGAAAGAAGGTGAAAATCGATGAGATCAACTTTTTCGGCAACGAAAATGTAGGATCAATGAAGTTAAAGAAGCAGATGAAGGGCACAAAGGAAATGACCAAAATGTCCTTATATCCTTCAAAATACGTAAGTCCCTATGGCCCCAAGCAAGTATATTCCTTTAATGAGTATATGAAAGACTGGGGTTTTTTAACAGGTACGAAAACCCTGAAAGTATTAGACCCGTATTTCCGGTTTAAGTTTTTCAGCGCTTCAAAATTCAACCCCAAAAAGTATGAAGAAGACAAGGAAAAAGTACTGAAATATTTTAATGCCAAAGGATACCGTGATGCACAGATCATTGCAGATACCCAGGTGATCCAGAACAACAAGATGTATGTAGACATTAAGGTAACGGAAGGGCATAAATATTATTTCGGCGATGTTATCTGGAAAGGGAACAAGGAATTCAGTGATACCATATTGAACCAGATATTGAGGATCAATAAAGGCGATACCTATGACGCTTCTATATTGAACAAAAGATTAGGGATCGAGCCCAGCCAGGATCAGTATGATATTACAACGGCCTACAATGATAAAGGCTATCTTTTCTTCAATGTAACCCCGGTT
>DASVMC010000716.1:0-2946 GCA_036384555.1 Niabella sp.
GGGGTTTCCGGTTGAACGGTTAAAATACATGCTGGAGGATTCAGAAGCGAAAGCATTGATCACTTCAAAAGACATTAGTGAATTTTCAGCAGCAAAGCAGCAAACGATCTATATAGAAGAGGCTTTTGCAGCAATGGACAGCTATCAGACACAGGAGCCCGTTGTTGCAGTTGGCGGCAATGACCTGGCATATGTGCTCTATACGTCGGGATCTACCGGTAAACCCAAAGGCGTTCAGATTGAACACCATAACTTAGTGAATTTGTTGCTGAGTATACAAAAGGAACCCGGTATGGGACCGGATGATATTCTGCTTTCTGTTACTACCATTTCTTTCGATATTTTCGGATTGGAACTTTATCTGCCGCTGCTCTGCGGGGGCACTTTGATCATTGCCGATAAAGATGTTTCCCGGGACGGGCGTAAGATCCTTGATATAGTCCGGACAGAAAAGGTAACGATCCTGCAGGCCACGCCGTATACCTGGAAAATGCTCCTGGAATCCGGCTGGGATGCACCGCTCCCTATTAAAGTATTTTGCGGCGGGGAAGCCCTGTCAAAAAAACTGGCTTTACAACTGCTGCCGAAATGTGCGGGGTTATGGAATATGTACGGCCCGACAGAGACCACCATTTATTCCCTGATAAAAAAGATTGAATATACAGACGGGCCCATTACAATCGGGCGGCCTATTGATAACACAACTGTTTACATTTTAGATGACGGGTTAGCACTTCAGCAGCCCGGAGCAATAGGGGAAATAGCGATAGGGGGCGCGGGCGTGGCAAGGGGATACCTGAACCGCCCGGAATTGAACCGGGAAAAATTTATAGAGGCTGCATTTGAAGACGCCCCGGCAGGTAAAATATACAGAACGGGCGACCTGGGTAAGCTGTCTGCTGAAGGCGAAATAATATGCCTTGGGAGGGTGGACCACCAGATTAAAATAAGAGGCTTTCGTATAGAAACGGAGGAAATAGAAGCCTGCCTGGTGCAACTTGATAATATTGTTGATGCGGTTGTTGTGCTGCATACGGATCCTATAGGTAATCAAAGATTGGTGGCGTATGTGACCAATGAAAAGGAAATTGAGCCAACGGAGCTGAAGGACTGTATTCATAACTGGGAGCAACAGTTAAGTGACCGGTTGCCTGAATACATGCTGCCACGCGCCTATGTACCGCTGGCGGCTTTTCCCCAAACGCCTAATGGTAAAATTGATAAGCAGGCACTTCCCGAACCTGTTTTTAAATCGGACCTGACGGAATATGAAGCCGCAGAAACAGCAACAGAAAAAAAACTGGTTGCTATCTGGCAAAAATACCTGGGAGTAAATAACCTGGGAATAGATGCTGATTTCTTTGATCTTGGAGGGCATTCCATTATTGCGGTACAGATCATGGTACAGGTTGAAAAACAACTGGGCTGTTTGCTGCCGATATCTGTTTTTTTTAAACATCCGACAATAAGAAAACTTGCCCGGGTGATTGATGGTTATGAAACAGAGGATACCTGGAAATCGCTGGTCCGTATTAAGGACGGTACCAAAACGCCGTTGTATATTGTTCATGGCATAGGGTTAAACGTGCTGATCTTTCATGACCTTGCAAAATACCTTGATCCGGAGCAGGCCGTATTCGGGTTCCAGGCGGTGGGGCTGACCGGTAAAGAGGAACCGTTGGATGATCTTCAGGAAGTAGCTACGTTTTATATCAGGGAAATGCTGGAGCAGAATCCGGATGGACCCTATAATCTTTTAGGCTATTCTTTGGGCGGTATCATTGCACTGGAAATGGCAAAGCAACTGCGCCAAATGGGCAAAACGGTAACGATGCTGGGCATGCTGGACACCAACCTGAGACAGCACGACGGAAATAGCAAGCCCGCCATTTTATTGAATAAACTTAGGCGACAGTTTTCAAAAGCATTTTTTATCTTCAGATCATTGTTTATTCATCCGGTCCGTACTATAAGGTATCAGCTACAGGTATTGAAGCGAAAGCTGCAGCAGCTGTTCGGAGCAAAGAACCAGTTAAGGCCGGAGTTGCCCGACGAAGATATTCCGGAATACATGGAACAGATCATCGCCGGATTGGAAAAGGGGATGAGGAACTATAAAGTGAAACCCTACGACGGGAAGATTTTTCTGTTTAAAGCCAAAGAAAGGATCTATTATGTTGATGATCCGAAATATTTAGGCTGGAAAAAATATGCCCGGAAAGGTGTCGTCCTGAAAAAGGTGCCCGGAGATCATAAAGTGCTGCTGCACCCTCCGAATGTGATTGAATTTGCTCATATTATGCAACAGGTCCTGAATAAATTATAAAATGCGCATCCAGTTTTTTTTTATTGTATTAATTGTAATGGCTGTAACAGGCTGCCAGCAACATCCTCCTTACGGAGATAATAAAGCCGTTGGTAAATACTATAATATACGGGGTATCAAAATGTATTGTGAAGTATATGGAAAAGGGCAGCCTTTGCTTATGATCCATGGCAATAATGGCAGCATCAGTACCTTTGAATTCAATATTGCTCATTTTGCGGATGATTACAAGGTGATCCTGGCCGACGCAAGGGGGCAGGGTAAATCAATAGATAAAAATGATTCTTTATCATTTGAGATGATGGCCGATGACTATGCGGCGTTATTGGATAGCATGCATATAAATGCTGCTTATGTGCTGGGCTGGAGCGACGGCGGTATTTCCGGCTTATTGCTGGCTATGCGGCACCCGGAGAAAGTAAAAGAACTTGCTGTTTCCGGTGCAAATCTATGGCCCGATACAACCGCGGTGGAGCCGGATGATTGGCAGGACAATGTAAAAGAAATTGACAGCCTGGAACTTAAAGATAATAAGACGCCTGCTGAAGTGCAAAAGATCAAAATGCTGAAGCTTGATCTGACCCAACCGCATATAGCGTTGAGTGAATTGCATAAAATAA
>DASVMC010000717.1:0-9827 GCA_036384555.1 Niabella sp.
TGCGGGCACCAATCGCGATGAAAAAAATCAAGTTCTTTTCCGGTTCGCATGGACACGGACCCGGGCATTGATTCATGGTTCGTCAAGCTCACCATGACAGTCAATATTGACACGAAAAAGCAAGTGTCATCCTGAGCCAGACGAAGATGAACTTTACAATCAAATCATGCCCGCCTGAACGGAACGGGCAGGGTTCGTCAAGCTCACCATGACAATCAATATTGACAAGAAAAAGCAAGTGTCATCCTGAACCTGACGAAAATGAACTTTACCATCAAATCATGCCCGCCTGAACGGAACGGGTAGGGTTCGTCAAGTTTACCATGACAATCAATATTCACACGAAAAAGCAAGTGTCATCCTGAACCTGACGAAGATGAACTTTACCATCAAATCATGCCCGCCTGAACGGAACGGGCAGGGTTCGCCAAGCTTACTATGACAATCACTTTAAAGAACCTGATCCTGTTTATTTATGGCTCAGGCTGACATTCGTATTTGGCCACCCGGTTTTGATCAGGAGGCGTAAAAAATACCTGCTTCCAGTCCGAACCTCAGGTATTCATCGAGGCGTATCTGTAAATTCTGTACCCGTTGCGGCTGGTAGCAATTCCGGAACACCCCCATTTCTGCTTCATTATCGGCACCCTTCGTTATTGCCTCAGCACAACGGTTATTCAGCTGACAATAATCAGCGTCACTATACTTCAGGGAATTAAAGACGGGCGTAACCAGCATTGCGTCATCATTGCTATCCGGATGGCATTGGAATTTCCGGGGCACCCTTGAGGGTGCGGGTATATAAGAAAGACGAACACACCCTTCCTGCAGGCGTTCCGCTGCTACTGCAAATTCACTACCATATACTGTATTTTGCTTAGCAAAAAAGATGGTATTGGCAGCTAACCGCATGATCCGTGTAAAAACATTTCCAATGATCGTTACATTCCCGGTGCTCAGTTCTGCTCCATAACTTACCGGTCCGTTGATTCCGCTATATGCGATCTCCGATCGGTCCCCGGCATCAACAATAGAATCGCTGATCTGTATTTTAGCAGTATCCGCTGACCGTATGGGGCCTGTAACCGACCGTTCAATTATTATATTTACTCCATCGGCTTCTATAATCAGCCGGGGCTGTGCCATTTGCGCCGGCACAGTACCAACAGGTAATGTGTCGCCCGGAACCAATGTACAATGGGTAATCGCTAACGTTGCCAGTTGATTGCTCCCGCCTGCCCCGGTTGTTTGGGGCACCCGTAAACAACCTCCGCTTATCAGTAATCCATTTATGGACAGCGATGCGTTTTCACCACCCGTCATTTCCATGTCGGCTGCCAGTACCAGTACAGGCCGCTGCTTTTCTGCAGCCCTGATTTCTATTTTTTTCCCGGCAGCAACCTGCACTACCGGCGTTTCTATATAATACCCGTTGTTCGTAATTTCAATGATCCCACCAGTTGTTTCCAGTTCATTCAAGGCTGCCTGTATCGTGGGCTGCTCGTCCGGTACCCTTATTATTGCAAAATCGCCTTCCAGGAAACCAGCTTCCCGGGTATATTCACCACCTCCTATCGCATAGACCGATCCATAAAAATAGTTTACATACACATTCCCGGCAGGAGCCATTGCAGCAGGAAAGGCTATGCGTCCCAATACCGGATCCACCGCTACTTTTTCACCCGGCATATTCACCCAATTGCCGGTCCCATCCGTTGCATCCGACAAATTGCAGATACTGATATCTTCAATGCCGTAAATAAAAATACTTTTGTCTACCCCATAATACTGGTCCTTGTAATAACGGGTAATCAACCGGTTAAGCGGGAACGGAACGTTCAGCGGATCTGCAAGATGTGTGATCTCCTGTTCCGGGGCTGAGTGATTGTACAATTGAAGGTCTTTACCTAACACATCAAATTTGTATCGCAACGCATCTACCTTATAAGCCGGGGCATGCGTAACCGAATAATCATCGATGCGCCAGAGAAAGATACCGATATTCGGAATATTGTATTTTCCCTGTTTTAAGGGGATATTTCTTACATCAGCCGTGCGGGTCAGTTGATCAAAAGGCGTATTGATATATTCCAGTGCTTCCCAATTATGCAATGAGCTAACGGATATATTACCAGGCCTCAGGTGGTTCAGGTATTGTGTGGTTGCCAGCAACTGAAAATACTCCACCACGTTTGCCGTCCATCCTGTTACATCCCGTGCCAGTTCTTCAATAATGGAAGCCGTGCCTTTTCTTCTGCGATAAGCAATTGTATTGGCTACCTGGGCACGCTGACTAAAAGGCGCGTCCGGAAAATCAATCAGGCCACGGGTCCCTACCAACTCTCCAATATAGGGTACTACCCATTCTGCACAGGTTTCAATAAACTGGTCGTCATAGAGCTGATCCAGGTTCTCTTCCAGCACAGCGATCTGTTCACTGATCAGCCCCAGCAGCGCTTTGAGTGGTCCGTCGATGGAAGCATTTTCAGAGCTGCCTGCGGGGAGCAGGCTGTTGCCGGTCTTTTGATCGCGCATCCTGTTGAAGGCGGGCAGCAGCTTAAATAAAGCTTCTTTATCAAAACTCATTGTATTATTTTTAAATCAACAGGAGTAGGGTCAAGTGTTAGCAATTCCGCGGCAAAGAGATCTGTTGCTGTTATCCTGGGCTGTGCCGCATCAATAAAATACTGAATATTCGGCGTACTATCTTCCGTCCGGTATAAGGCGTCAATGTCTACAGCAGCAACTCCTGCCGTTTGCTGTATACAGGTAATAACCTCACTGTAAGTGACCGGCTGTGCAAAACGTCTTTTTTCAAAAGAGAAAGCCGTCCGCAGGTTTGCTTCAACAGCTGCCAGTACATCCGCCGGTACATATTCCGGTTCCGGAATGATCCCTGCGGTTATACGGAAAAACCGGGGCGAATAAGTTTCCAGCCATATGGCCACTCTTGAATTACCGGCATTTTTAATGGCTGTCACCAATTTTGTATAGAGGTCGTCTGCTTTTTTTACTGCCTGGCCATTGCTTCCGGCAACTGTTATAAAGACCTGGCGCTTACCGTTCAGCCAGGTCCAGGTGGCCAATGCCTTATCAATACCGGCAAACGCCCTGGCAAAGTCTTCATAATCCTGTAAAGAAACGATCCGGTCCAGGGCACGGATAGTAAGCCCGGCATTATTACGGGCAGCAGCTAAATCTTCAGGATCTTCCGCACCCGCCGGAGCAACAGGATTAACAGCCGATTTTACACCAAGCGGCTTGGTCACCAATTGCGATAACTGGTTGGCAGCTACCAGGCCGGCCGTTCCGATTCCTTTCCGGTAAGTGGCTTTTATATTCTGGGAGCCGCTGGGCACTCTTGCTCCGGTAATGCCATCCCCGAAAATAACCGTCGTATTGCCCTCATTATCCCGCCGGGTGATATAGATACGTTCATCAGGTCCGTGATCCAGGAAATAGTCCACCTCCTTCCACAGTAAATTATTTACCCTGATCTCCAGCGTAGATTGTATGCCGCTGCTGGAAGCAGCGCTGACAAATGTAAGCGGCGGCTGTTTTAATGTAAATTTCTGAAAGGTAAGGCCGGCATTACCACTGCCCAGTACCTCTTCCGTTGTTTCGCCATGTGTGGCCTTTGCCACGTTTGCATTTATGGTAACGGACTTACGGATGTAATTATACGCCAGCGATTGCTGAAAGCCCAGATCGGTAAATCCCTGAATAACATTTATACTTTTTAATGTAAGCAGCTCACTGTTAGCCACACCCGGCAGGTCGCTGCATTCGCCGCTCAGCACCACCAGCTGCCCTTCCTTCAACCCCGGATAATACCGGTCCAGCGTTAAGGCATCTCCCGTAACAATATCTTCAACCGGCAATGGCGCCAGTTCCAGTTTTTCACTTTGAATGTATACTGTTGCATTGCGGATGGCGGCCAGTGTAGTGCCGGTGCCCCACCATTGATCTTCTGGTATCAGTTTTAATTGCGTGGTTTTGGTGCTGATGCCATAGCGCGTTAACGCCATGATGTGTGCACTGTCCACCTTATAATATTTAAGTGAAGGAGTAGCAACCGGATTTTGAATGACAATGTAACTTCCGGTCAACACCTCTTCATATTTATTGTCAAGATATAAGACCCCGGCCGTTTCGCTATGATCCCGTTCTGTCCAGTTTTCAGGATCATTGGGTTTTCCACCGGAATCATAGGTTACTTTTTTTGAAGCGTTATAGCCAAATACCTGGGTATTTTTCCGCATCGCATATACTTCTGCTTCAGCGGGAGGCTGCAATGTCTGGGAGATCGTATTGATGCTCTGAACCGCTGCGGTGACCGTCCATTTATTTGCTTTTACCAGGGCCGACAGATCGGCTTCTTTCCACGATTTATTGATCAGGCTGTTTACAGTGCTCCCCAGCAGTAAGGCAGAGCTATAGAACTGGCTGAAAACAGCATACTCCAGTGCCGGTTTATTGTAAACAGGTAAAACAGGAGCAAGGCCGATGTCTACCCTTGTGGTTTTTAAATCCTCATCCGTTGTATAATTCAGGATGGTTTTCAGGTCATTGCTTCCGTCCTGTTTGCGAATGAGCAGCGCATCTCCTTTTTTGAGGTTATTATTGGTTTGCTGCAACAGCAGCAATTCTTCATTTAACGGGTTCTGCGGCTGCGACATCCGGGGATGCATATCATTCCATTCCGGCCGTCCTTCAACCGGTTCAATGGTTTCATAGGTTTGTACTTTTTCTCCGGGGCCGGGAATACTCTGGATCTTAACCCCTTTTTCTATGGATACCGGTGGCAGTGGCACCAATTGGTTGGATAATTTATTAGCCGGTAACACCGGTCCCAAAACGCCGTTCGCATTCTCTAACGTAAATGCGATGCAGGTACTTGCGGCAACTCCCGGCCTCAGTTCATATCCAATTAAACGGGCCAGCTGTAAAACAGAGAACCGTTCGGTGGCTGTTTGTAAATACGATTCATTTGCAATCCGTTCCTGGTAAAAGGTAAGCACATCCCCTACCATTGAAAATGCATCCAGCCAGGCTATCGTAAAATCATCGTCCGTCCGGCTGGTCAGCCTGTTCAGCATCGGATGATCGATCAGTGATAAGCGGGCCAGCAGGCTTTCCTTAAACGAGGAATGCGTTCCTACCCTGTAAGCAATTGCAGACAATCCACTACGGTTGTCAATCCTTACCGGGGTTTGCACCGACAATCCTTCGCAAAAATGACAGGTATCCGATTTGTTCGACATAACAATTTATTTTCCACCCTGCAGGGTTATATTCAGCACTCCGTGTTCCCGGAAATTGGGATCATTATCCAAACGGGCAATTTCGTTGCGGCCGATATTGAGAACGCCACTGGCCAAAGCAGTGCCGGACGCCTGCCCCTGACGCTGAAATTTTGTAATCGTAACAGCGTAAACACCGGCTACCTGCTGGGCTGCTGCATAAACGGCACTCAGGTAGACGGGTTGTCCAAAGCTGAAATTATCGGGATGAAATACCCCCTTGCGGCCACCGGGCAGATCACGGGTGCTCAGCATTTCAGACACGGCCTGTTTTACCTGGCTCCGGAGATAATCTGCCTTCACACATACCGTAATATCTATTTCCAGGGAAACAAAAACGGGTTCTTCCACTTCCACATCCTCACCTGCCATCCGGTATTTTTCAATAGCGGTCATTAAATCATTTTTAAAGCCTGCATCAACCTGCTGACCACCCAACCGGTCTACCGTCAGAAAAACAGTGCGCCAGCTTCCTGTCCACCGCTGCGTTGCGGCACTTTTTTGTATACCGGTCAACAGACGTTGGGAAACGGTTTCATAATCTTCCATGGTCACAGCTCTTTCCTGTTTACGAAAAGCAATGGGCGCACGATTCCGTACCTCTTCCATGCTTTCTGCATCCACGCCGCCAATTGCCGCCAGGGGATTACGGAGCTGCCGGATATTTAATGCAGTAAGCGCGGGATCTGCCGTTACAATATGCTGTAAGGCTTCTGCACCTATATTTCCTGCCAGTCCGTTCCCGATGCGATATACCGCCTGCAGCACATTATCCGCAGCAGGTCGCTTTCCCTGCACGTCATCACCAAAACGCAAATACGATACACCATCTGATTCCGTCTCCACTATAAAATTTTTATCATTGCTGCTACTGTTCAACAGATCATTCAGCGGCGTCCACGTTTCGTTTACAGGTAATTCCCTGATAACAACGGCAGGACCGGCTTCTGTGGGATCCGCATTTATTAACGAATAGGCTGAGGACGGAGCTGCCGGATAAGCAACCGCCTGGGTTACCGGGCTGTATTGCAATCCCGGGTTATACCTTGCCGGAGTATTGTTATACACCTGCTCTTTACACGGATCACAGGAACTATTGATAACAGGTATAGCTTGCTGTGCTTCCGGTACATTGGGTAATAATTCCGGGGATAAGGTATAACCGTGATCTGTCAGCACATTGTTACCCATTGCTGCGCTCACTATTATAGTCGCTCCGTTGTCATCAACTGAACTAATGCATAAATCAAAGGGCATCGCATCGTCAGCAGCCCATTCCACTACAGTTACCGGTCTGGGGTTATTGTCAGGGGGTGTACTATATGGATTCCCTACAGGATCCGACTGATAGGAAACGGAAGTGATCATTACCGGGTGGCGGTGTGCAGGATCCGCATCACTTTTTTTACCGGTGCGCGGCCCCGCGATCTCTTCAAAAATAAGTACCTGACCGGGTTTCAGCGCCAATAAGTGCGTATCAAAAGTAGCGGTTGTAGCGCCTGTCTGTAATGAACAGCTCTTATTGCCCCATGTATAGAAATAAAAAATATTATTGCGGGCATCCAGTATAGCATCGTGCATGAGCTCAAATACCAGCGCGCCTTCTTTCAACGCTGTTTCAACGGGTTCCGTACCCGGCGCTGCAACCAATGGCAGGCGGGGCGATCTTGTAAGGAGCGCTGTAGCCACCCCGTTGCATGTTGTTTTTATTGACAGGTCGGTTATTCCTTCCGTTACTTCAAAATGAACCCAGGTACGGGCATTAGACCCGTCGTGCATATGATAGTCTACCAAACGGGCATGCCGTCTTACCGATACCCGTTTGCGTGCTGTACCCAGGTAGGCTTCGGTAGCAATGGCATCCTGCCGGTAACTTAAATAATCACCCACATAGGCCAGCAACTCAATCAGCATAATACCCGGATCTGCTGCATTCCGCTCCTGCCATTGGGGCAGCAGAAGCGCCATCCGGTCAAGCATCAATTGTTTAAAGCTGCTATAGTCTTTTGCCAGGTAATTAATATCCGGCTCTTTTACCAGCGGTTCTGTGCAGGTACATTGCGGGCTGCAATCAAAATCATTATCGCATAAGACCTTAAAAGAGAAATCGACAGCTGATAATACAGGATCAAAATTTTCTGTATCCAGGTTAACCAGACTTAATTGGTAAACTGAAAAGTCACCCGCTTCTTTTACTTTTACGGTCAACACCTTTGATCCGCTTCCGGGAGGAGATACAGGAGACGAAAGCATGTCTGCCGGACCTACCAATACCCAAAGCACTTCAATATTCCGGATCCGCTCTCCGCCTTCTATCCTGATATTTTCCGCGGTAATAGCACCGGGCATTACTTCCTTTAATAAGTATACCTGCAGCACCGTTTGGCGGATGGCATTGGCATCTGCCGGATTATCCACCACTTCCAGGTAATCAATACCGTTCAATGCAGGATGATTGATGACCAGGGTCCGGCGCTCTTCGTCACAACAGAAATAATTCATAAGATCATTATCGTGTAAAAGTGGCTGTATTGTTTTGCCCGGTAGCACGAATGGTATATACCACCGTAACCTGTACTGCGGCATCCGTATTTTCTACCAGTACGTTATTTACTTCAATCAGGTCGCCCAGCCATTGCTGCAAAGAGCCCTGTACCAAAAATTCTGTGGCTGCTACGAGTTCATCACTGTTGGGCTCAAAAACGAGCTGCATCAGCCCGCTGCCAAAATCCGGACGGTTCACCCGTTCCCCCGGTGTGGTAAACAGCACCTGTTCGATCAGGGAATAGATGTGACCATCGGAAGTAGCGACAGCTGTTTTTCCATTCTGGTCAAACTGTATGGGAAATTTAAGATCCATAGTTCATACTCCTATTACCCGTGTCTGGGTATTAACGATCAGTAAAGGCGTCCCATTCGGAACGGTCATTGCCTGGCTGTCCATTAACAGAACGGGCATGCCGGTGCAAAGTATCCGCGTGGCTCCCGTGGTCCATTGGGCCGTAACACAAGGCACAGACGAGCCTGATACATTAAACGGGCAACCGGTAACCGCATACGGAAACGGCTGCACTACAACCGGCTGACCGCTGACCAACACTCTGGGTACCGGAGATATGGCCTGTGCCTGACCTCCGTGACTGCACTGAACAGTAGCTCCCATATGTAATAAAGGACCGGGCATATTTTTATGTTAGATGCGTGATTCAGGTAATGGTCAATGCGCCCTTATTAATATCTGTAGTCGGGCCAATCATATTAATGCTGGCGCCTTTTCCATTGTCGATATAGATACCGGTGTCATTTACCGTAATAAATGCGCCGGTTGTGGACTGCAGCATGATACCTCCTTTAGGTCCGGCAATCAGATCACTGACGACCACTGCGTTCATATTGGTAGATTGCAATACAATATTGGGCAAACCCGGCGCGGCCAGCAAGGCAGGAGAAGGCACTTCCGCTGCAGATCCCCAGAGGCCGCCGGTCCATATCGGAAAATCAGGATTACCTCCTTCAAATTCTACCCTTACTCCGGCGCCAATAATAGGTAATACGAACACACCGCTTTGTACGCCCGCAAAAGGGACACAGGGCATTGCCCAGCTGGAACTGCTTAACCCCAGTACATCCGGTACCTGCACCAATAGCCTTGCTGTATTCATGGGGTCTATATTATTCAGCACCATTCCCCGGTATTTGCCATAAGATTTTTCAGCCATTTTTATTCCAATTATCAGGCGGGCACTACCGGAAGTGTAGAGACCAGGCCGTTGCGTGTTAAAGTAAAATCCTGTGTATAGGTTCCCTGCTGTATCTTATGTTTTACACTTTTTACAAAATACAATCCATCAAATGCATCCCCTGCGCCACGCACACCTACCAGGGAACGCGCCTTTAAAACAGCACCATAGCGTACCACGTCCAGGGAGCCGGTACCGGTAACCGCATCTGAAGAGGAGGAAGCTTCGGCAATACCTCTTGCCAACGCCTGTACGGGATTGAGTTTTGCCGTATCCGTCATTTTATTAAACTGTACCGGGATGGGCGGAATGAGGCCCAGCGGCGGTTGCAGGGGATTGATATCCGGAATGGGAATAGGAATAGGCGCTCTTGTTTGCTGATTTTGTATATAAACAATGGGCATACTTTTATTACTGCCGTCAAAGCTGAAATTCAAACTGGTAATATTTGTATGCGCATCCATATTAATATTCAGCGCTTTTTGCGGAACACCTACTTTTAGCTCAGGTCCCCAGTAGGCTATATTAGTACCTACAACAGGTCCCGGCTCTATATAAAAAACATACCCGTTCTCCGTAGCCAGTTGTGTTATATATTCGAGATCCTTTCCCTGTTGCGATGGTATCTGCTCTGTTACAATCGGGATATCCGGAAAAATACTGGGGATCACCATCGGTATCATACCAAAAACGGCATATTTGGCTAATATCAGCAGAACGCGCGTCTCGGGCGGCATACAGGGATAAGGCAAGCCGGAGAAATCGATATAATCCATCACCGAGG
>DASVMC010000718.1:0-7232 GCA_036384555.1 Niabella sp.
GAGCGGTAAATATCTTCTTCAAAATTTTCATATACCGCACTGAATTCACCGGTAACCCCCGGTACTAATTTATCCAGCAGGATCAGCTTTTCTTTTGGCAGCGCATTAATAGTTTCCGCCGCACCTTCGCCTCCATCAATAAAATGAGTGATTACCACGAAATAGGTGTATTTATCCTCAATGTTGGAGATCAGCTGCTTAAATAAATTAAAATCATTATTATAGATATAAAAATCGATCACAGCCTTGGGTCCCAGCGTCTTTACAAAAGCATCATAGATGATCTTTTTATGAGTGCTTAGTTTATTAAACAATAAAAAGATCTTTACATCGCTAAGTACTTCCTTTGTTTTTACATAATACCCTTTTCCAGGTACAGAGCCCAGGATGCCCATCTTTTTCAAATGCCTGTAGGCTTTTTCCGCTGTATCTCTCGATATGTCAAATTCATAGCTCAATTCATTGATCGAAGGCAGGATCTCATCCTTTTTAACCCCGCCTGACTCAATTGCTTTTATGATCGATTGGGCCAGTTGCTGGTATTTTGGAGTAGCGGAAAGTACGTCCAGCTCTATATAATTCAAAATGTTCATTTCTTATAACACGCTTTCTCAGCCATTAAATGTAATAAAAATCCACAAAGTATTTGATTTTAACTACTCTGTAATGAAAAGAAATTGATAACAATTCTTTTGCATTAGGCGCGTAAGCTTTAAGAAAGGAATGCCGTCAATTAGGGTGTATTTCATTTCAAACCCAATTACAAAAAAGATGAAAACGAAATTCTTCCCCACATTCCTGAAAGTTCTGGCTGTGGGCATATTATTAAGCGGATGCGCAGCATCTGTTAATACACAGGCACAGGTAGTATCACCTGCAGACGACGGTTCTATTACTTATCAAACGTTTTATGACGATCTTTCTCCCTATGGAACATGGATCGATTATCCTGCTTACGGGCATGTCTGGCATCCGTCCATGGGGGTCGATTTCAGGCCTTATGCAACGGGCGGCCACTGGGTCTATTCAGGCGAAGGATGGGCCTGGACCTCTGACTATTCCTGGGGGTGGGCGCCTTTCCATTATGGTCGCTGGATATATGATGAGGTGTATGGATGGCTTTGGATTCCCGGGTATACATGGTCTCCGGCATGGGTAACCTGGGGATATGTTGATAATTATTATTGCTGGGCACCGCTAATGCCGGGTATAAGTGTTACAGCAGCCTTCGGCAGTTACCGGCCTCATTCCGTTTATTGGAATGTAGTTGACCGTGCTCACATTTGTGATCATAATGTTGCAACTTTTGTACAGCGTCCTACCGTTGTAAATAACATTACCAACAGGATCACCATCATTAACAATTATAATAAAACGACCATTAATAATCACTACTATTCAACAGGCCCCCGTGTCACCGAAGTGCAGCACTACATCAACCAGCCCATTCATACTGTCAACATCCGCGAGGTTAATAAAAATAATAACATCATCAACCGGAATACTACGAATAACACGACCGTGAACAGTAATAACAATAATGAATTGAGGGTTTACAGGCCCAGGGTTCAGCAAACAGCAAAGAACACACCCCCTCCTCAGCCAAGAGAATTCAGACGGGTCAACAGTAATAGTATACACCCTGTTCAATCAATAAATGACCACCTGATGGGGCAACGCCAGGAGCAGATTGATAATATAAACAGGCTTCCCCGGATGACCGCAGCAGGAACAGGCGCACCGCGCGGAGGCAGGAGGAACCGGTAAAAACACCCTATTTCTGATTATTCAGCAGGTACTGCATTGCAGCACCTGCTCTTTTTAACCGATTTGATTAGTACAACATGCAGGCGCTATTTTTAAGAATCCAAAACCCTTTACCTTTGCAGTTTATGACGGAATTACCACATGACCATATTATCCCTTACGAAACCTCCGGGAAGACCAAGAAGGAACAGGTAGCAGAAATGTTTGACCGTATTGCGGCCCGGTATGATTTAATGAACAGGGTACTTTCCGGCAGAACTGATATTGCATGGAGAAAGAAGGCCATCAAAATGCTGAAAAAATATCAGCCCCAGCAGCTTTTGGATATTGCAACCGGAACGGGCGACCTGGCGCTTACTGCCTGTAAAATACTGCATCCCCAACATATAACCGGTGTTCATATTTCAACCCAGATGCTGGAAGTAGGCAAGCAAAAGATCGCTAAAGAAGGGCTCTCAGATAAAATAACACTACAACCGGGAGATTCGGAAAACCTTCAATTCTCAAACAACCAGTTTGATGCTGCCACAGCTGCTTTTGGAGTACGCAATTTTGAACACCTGGAAAAAGGGCTGTCAGAAATGCTGCGGGTTCTGAAACCGGGAGGACAACTTCTGATCATTGAGTTTTCAAGACCAAGACCTGGTGTATTTAAAGGTTTATACCAATTGTATATGACAGTAGTAGCCCCGCAAATTGCAGGAATGCTGAAACAAAACAAAGAAGCATATCAATATCTCAATAAATCAGCAAAAGCATTTCCGGAACGGGAGGATTTTACAGCTATATTAACCAAAGTCGGTTTTAAAAATGCAAAATATAAGGCCCTTACTTTTGGCATCTGCTGTATTTACACTGCAGAAAAATAATCAGCCTGCTCTTGTGATCATCAACCAATGAAATACAAAGGCCATGACCCGCGTTTTAGGTTTTTTGTTTTTAATACTGACTCCCTTACAGCTATTTTCCCAAACCAGGCAAAAACAGATCGCGGCACCGGCTGCCTCCGTTTTTTCGGTCATTCCTTATGAAGATGCTACGGGCCTGATCATTGTTCCTGTTACCATTGAGGGCAGAACACACCGTTTTCTCTTTGATACCGGTGCTTTCACAGCCATAGCTCCCGGGCTGGATAGTGTATTACGCCTTAAAAAAGAAGGGCAGGTAGATTTTGTAGACGCCAATAACATTAAAGGAAGTGCAACCTATCTTGACCTGAAAGACATAAGAGTAGGTTCGTTAAAATTTGTAAACAAAAGAATTGCCCTTTTTGCAAGTCCGCTGTTCAAGTGCCTTGGAATAGAAGGTGTTTTGGGTAATGATTTATTAAGCAACTACATCGTAATGATTGACCCCGTAAAAAAACACCTTATCATTACAGATCAGCTTGGTAAACTGGCTATTCCGCGAAACATAGCCGCCAGTTCTTCCATTACCCTTACCCAGCAGCAGAGCCCCTTTATTGACGTACAGCTCTCACATGAAGCAACGGGTACATTTATTACCGCTTTTGATACCGGTTTCAGGGGATTCTACCAGGTATCGAAGCTCTTTGCAGCCGATCCGGAAATGGGCGCATATTTTGCCGTACTGGATTCGGGGCAAATAAAGGGCTCCAATTCTTTAAGCGTTTATGACCAAAATATTGAGACATTAGAAACACACTACCGCATGCTGCTGCCCGAGCTACATATTGGCGCTGCCCGTTTTCTGGATATACATGTGCAAAGCATTGATAAGCCCTATAATGCTTTAGGGGTAGAGCTTTTAAAATATGGCGCCTGTATATTGGACAATAAAAATAAAAAATTTTATTTTTTACCTGATAAGGCAACCGTGAACATGGACGAGGACGAATGGCCGATCAGCCTTGGTCTGTCAGATGATGACCTGATTATTACCTATGTGTGGGATCCGAAGTTAAGGGAACAGTTAAAGGTGGGCGACCGTATCCTTGCTATTGGCAACCACAATTATGATGGTAATAATTTTTGCGATCTTTTAACCCGGATGCCTTTTCCTGATGCTGCTGATTCCGAAGAAGTAACCATCAAAGATCAAAACGGCAACATCCGGAAGGTGACCATTAAAAGAGAAGATTACGATTAGAAAAGCGCCATTAAAAAAAAGATTTTGAGAATTATTTCACTGGTACCATCAATTACTGAGCTCCTCTTTACGCTGGGGCTGGAGGAGGATGTCATAGGCATTACAAAATTCTGTATTCACCCCGATCAATGGTTCCGGACAAAGACAAGGGTTGGCGGCACAAAAACAATCCATATTGAAAAAGTTATTGCGCTCCGGCCGGATCTGATCATTGCCAATAAAGAAGAAAACACCCGGGAGCAGGTTGAGGAGCTTTCTGCAGTATGCAATGTATTGCTCACAGACGTGAGCAATCTTGAAGAAGCACTGGATATGATCAGAACTGTAGGATATCAAACGCAGCGACCTGAACAGGCTGATGAATTGATATTCCGCATCAGACAAGAATTTTCGCTACTACACCTGCAAACAGACTATTCAGTAGTTTACCTGATCTGGAAAGACCCGTGGATGACGGTCGGCGGTGATACGTTTATTAATGACCTGTTATCCAAAGCGGGCTTTAACAACCTGTTTCGCTCCCACTTCCGGTACCCTACTGTTGACCCGGACGCTTTGCTAACATTGGCGCCACAGAAAATCTTACTTTCATCAGAGCCCTTTCCCTTCAGGGAAAAACATGCACAGCAATTAAAGCCGTTGTTTCCTCATTCTGAAATTGTATTAGTTGACGGAGAGTTGTTCAGTTGGTATGGAAGCCGCTTATTAAAAGCACCCGCGTATTTCCGCCAACTCCATGCAGGATTTCATTAAAATTCAGGAATGGTAAAATGAAAATATTGCTGACTCACGAACACTTCCTGCCTGTCAAAAACAGCATAAAATAACGTAAATTCATATTATATGATACAAGATCTTATAACATCATTTGATCTACAGGCCATCTGGATGGAGCTGGTCATGATCATTACAGCAATACTGATTGGCGCCCTGATTGGCGGAGAAAGAGAATACCGCAATAAATCGGCCGGCTTAAGAACATTTATTCTGGTATCTTTTGGTTCCTGTGTGTTTACGATCTTATCAATTAAGATCGGAATTGACAATCCGGACAGGTTAGCTGCCAACATTATCACAGGTATTGGCTTTCTGGGTGCAGGTGTTATTTTCAAAGATGAAAATAAAGTAAGCGGTATTACAACAGCTACCACCATCTGGGCTACCGCTTCTCTAGGCATGAGCGCGGGTTCCGGCCACCTTTATCTTGCTTTGCTGGGAACCGCTGTAGTTATGATCGTTCTGAGATTATTGCTGCCCATTCAGGATTATATAGATAATCACCACAAAATACGTGAATATAAAATAGTTACTGCGGCCTTTATTGATTCTGATGTCTGCATTGACCTCTTTCATCAATACCGGCTAAAATATATATTAACAGGAGAACAAAATGGTCCGGATAATTTCTCAAGAACATGGCAGGTAACAGGTAAGCTGCAACAGCACGAACAATTCACAAAAAGCTTGATTGAACATCCAAAAATTATTGCCTACCAGTTTTGATATAAAGCTCTTTTAAAGAAGCGCTATATTATACCCTGGTTCAAAACAATAACATAGCCAGGTAGTATTAATTGATAACAGCAACCGTTATTATCTGTCAGGATCACATACAAGTGCTCAGCCCTATTAACAGTCTTTGTGTATAAGGGTCATATATCCCAGTATCTCGATGGCAGTGCAATATAGCGTATTACCGGTATTTTCTCCGACAGGCTGCAGATACTCAACATATATTCATCCTCTGTTATTAAACTACAATTCTGCAAAACAACTCCGGCATGCGCCCTGGAGTCTTCCAACTGATTTTTTCCATCTAAGACCTGAAACTGTTTCAGTTCATCATTCAGTCCAATTCCCGTTGCTTTTACCACCGCTTCTTTACGCGTCCATAGCATAAAAAAATCTTCAGGATTCTTTTCAGACGTGCTTAAAAATTTTTGTTCGGCATTGGTAAAGGTTGCTGCAGCAACCGACTCAAAATCAAAATCCCGGATTTGTTCTACGTCTATGCCTACCTCCAGGGTACTAATAGCAACCACCAGCAAATTATGCGCGTGTGACCAGTTAAAGTAAGGTATTTGGAGCTGGTTTTCATTTTTTATATACGGCTTTTCAAAACTCCCCTTCTGAAATACGATTGTTGATGGATCCAGATCATTGTACGCTGCTAAAAGCAATCTGCATATAATCCTTGCAAGCAGGTAACGTTGCGCATCCTCGCGGTGGTAAAACCGGCTGCTTTTTTCCAACTCACTGGTTGTAATAAGCTCCGGGTTTTTATCAATCAAATATACAAATTCATTTATTGCAAATTTATGAACGTGTATTGCGCAATTATTGGCTACTAAATTCGTTTCCCAGTCGGGCGCAGCTTCCTGAGTGCAATGGATTTCAGCAACTGTTTTCAATATTAAAAAATATTTAAACAGCAAAGTAACAAAAAGGCAGGTTTATAAAAACTTTTTTCTGCTTTTCAGCGCAAAGCGTGTAATTTTAAGATGCTATGAACTATAAACAACTGGCCGCAGTAACAGGTGTGATAATATACCTGTTGTTGTCCTGTGGTAAAAGCAAGGGGCAGGAGCAGCAATCTGGAAATGTGCCTTACGAACTGCTGGGAAAAATTATTGACTCTGCCCATCCCATAACTATGGATTATTTTATTGGTGCTAATGCCTTTATAGACGATCCGCCGGAGAAGCTGAAGCCTATTGGTTTTATAAGAGAATATCATGATTGGGACTGGAATGAAGGGAACCGGTCTGGTAAATACTCCGGATTTCCCTATAACCAGATCCAGTTTGCACCCAGCTATCCTGGATGGAGCTTTGATGCTTTTTATACCGAACTGAAGAACGAACAGATCATGGTGGCCCCCTGCCTGCAGGGAGCTGCAGGGTGGCTGCAGGGTGGTAACGATTTTCCAAAAGATAATAAGCCCATTGATAGCCCTGGAATAGATCCTTCCGATCCCTTCTCCTATTATAAAAAAGCCTTTTTTGCTTATCAGTTTGCTGCCAGGTATGGTAATGCCAAGATCCCAGACAGCAGTCTTGCATTGGCCCCCAATCAACCACGGTTATCAGGAATGGGACTGATCAGTTATATTGAGGACTGGAACGAGCAGGATAAAGACTGGAAAGGGAAAGATGCAGAATTTACGCCTGAGCAATATGCCGCCATGGCCAGCGCCGATTATGACGGTCATTGTAATACCATGAACAAATACGGTATTAAATACGGTATTAAAAATGCCGATCCTTCTGTAAAATTGGTAATGGGAGGATTAACCAGTGTAAACCTTGATTATATTAAAAAAATGAAGGCTTGGTTTGAAACTAACCGGAGAGATA
>DASVMC010000719.1:0-2800 GCA_036384555.1 Niabella sp.
TGGGTTTATCTATATTATAAAACGCGGAGCGCTGAAATGGGAGGATTAGAAGTAATCTTTACGCTTGTTTTTTTGTTATAAGTGATAGAAAAAGTAAGAAATTATGCGTCCAGTATCATATAATATTAAACCTAAAAAGGCTGATCTTAAGGATAGCCTGATGATGGCAGAGATGCCGGAAGGCCATCAGGGAGAAGGGTTTTTCGCTACAACATTAAATAGTGTAATTGGTCTGGCCCGTAAGAATTCGTTATGGCCGCTTCCTTTTGCTACCTCCTGTTGTGGAATTGAATTTATGGCTACAATGGCTGCTACTTATGACCTGGCCCGGTTTGGTAGTGAGCGTGTAGGGTTTTCCCCCCGCCAGTGCGACCTGCTGATGGTGATGGGCACCATTGCAAAAAAGATGGGGCCGGTTGTAAAACAGGTATACCTGCAAATGGCTGAGCCCCGCTGGGTGATAGCCGTAGGGGCCTGTGCCAGCAGCGGCGGTATTTTTGACACTTACAGCGTGCTGCAGGGAATAGACCAGGTGGTACCGGTAGATGTATATGTGCCGGGCTGCCCGCCAAGACCGGAGGCTATATTAGATGGGGTGATGCGGATACAGGATCTGGTGGGCAAAGAAAGCCTGCGGAGAAGGAATGGCGAGCAATATAAGGCTTTGCTGGAAAGTTATGGGATACAATAGTATTGAGATTTTTTGGTACGGAGTACTCAGACATACAGGAACCAGCTACAAAAAAGGTCTGAATACTAAATACTGAATACTTAAAGTCTTTTTATAATGGCATTGACCAATGAGCATATAAAAGAAAAACTGGTTGAAAAGTTTGGCGACCAGGTTTTTGATTTTGAAGAGCAATATGGTTTGCTGGGTTTCGCATCTGATAAGGAACTCAATCTGAAAGTGCTGAATTTTCTGCTGGAAGAGCCGTCGCTTCAATTTGGGTTTCTTACAGACCTGTGTGGCGTTCATTATCCTGACCATAAAGGAAAAGAGATAGCTGTTGTATACCATTTGCATAATATGCGGGAAAATGTACGCCTGCGGTATAAAGTCTATACCCCTGTTGGCCAGCCCGATGTTTATACGGCTACCGGAATTTTTGCAGCAGCCAACTGGATGGAGCGCGAAACGTATGATTTTTACGGGGTTAATTTTATCGGACATCCAAACCTGAAGCGTATCCTGAATGTGGATGAAATGGATTATTTCCCGCTCAGAAAAGAATATCCGTTAGAGGATCAGAGCCGTATTGACAAGGATGATGAAATGTTTGGCAGGGGAAGTCTTTAGAGCAGAACGAAAGGTGCGGTTTTGGCGCAGTAGCGCTGATGAATAGCAAACGTACAGGGGTGATGCAGGGGATGTTGAACAGGAATTTAGCACCTTGTACGATAAATTAAAGAAGGAAAGAGGGTTAATTTTGAATATAGATTATGAGTGATCATGTTTTATTACCCAGCGGTAGTATAGAAAAACAAACAACTACACTAAACCTGGGTCCCACACACCCGGCAACGCACGGTGTCTTCCAGAATATTATTGAACTGGATGGAGAAAAGATTGTTGCGGCAGACTCCACAGTAGGCTATATTCACAGGGCTTTTGAAAAAATAGCCGAACGACGCCCCTTATACCAGATTACGCCGCTTACAGACCGTTTAAATTACTGCTCTGCCCCGATTAATAATATAGGCTGGCACCTTACCTGCGAAAAGCTATTAAAGGTAGCAGTGCCCAAGCGGGTCGATTACCTGCGGGTGATTATTATGGAATTAGCACGTATTACGGATCATTTGATCTGTAATTCTATTATGGGGGTAGATTCCGGGGCTTATACGGGCTTTTTGTATGTAATGCAATACCGGGAACTGGTATATGAGATCTATGAAGAGATCTGCGGCTCCCGTCTTACTACTAATATTGGCCGTATCGGCGGTTTTGAAAGGGATTTCAGTAACACTGCATTTGAAAAAATTGAACGTTTTTTAAGAGAATATCCAGCTGTTCTGAAAGAATTTGAGGACCTGTTTACCCGGAACCGGATTTTTATGGAACGGACGATTGGTGCGGGCCCTATCGCTGCTGAGCGGGCGTTAAACTATGGTTTTACAGGCCCCAATCTGCGGGCAGCCGGTGTGGATTATGATGTTCGGGTAACGGCTCCTTACAGCAGTTATGAGGAATTTGAATTCGATATTCCCGTAGGCTCTAAAGGGGATTCTTATGACCGGTTCCTGGTGCGCAATAATGAAATGTGGCAAAGCTTGCGCATTATTGAACAGGCCATGCAAAAGCTCAATAACCTGAAAGGTGGGGAAGCTACTGAATATCATGCAGATATACCAGAGTATTATCTACCGCCCAAAAAGGATGTCTATACAAAAATGGAAGCGCTGATCTGGCATTTCAAGATCATTATGGGAGAAATAGATATGCCGGCAGGTGAGGTGTATAGTGCGGTGGAAGGCGCTAACGGGGAGCTGGGCTTTTACTTTATAAGCGATGGCGGCCGTACTCCTTACCGGTTGCATTTCAGAAGGCCCTGTTTTATTTATTATCAGGCATACGCTGAAATGGTGACGGGAGCGATGTTGAGTGACGCCATCGTAGTCATGTCGTCTATGAACCTGATAGCCGGGGAAATGGACGCATAAACAGATTTTATAATTGATGAATGAAATAATGATACAGTTTTCTCAGGAACAGTTAGATAAGGTGAGCCAGATCATTGCCCGGTACCCGGAAGGCAGGCAGAAAAGTGCCTTGCTGCCGGTATTGCACCTGGCTCAG
>DASVMC010000720.1:0-4601 GCA_036384555.1 Niabella sp.
GCAGCTAGCACAGCCAGGGAATTACTCGCCATGAACAATCTGGAAGGACAGTTTAAAAGCGCTGCGCTATCGCTCTTATATAAATCTACCGGTGAAGATGCGCGCCAGGAAATCATTGCAGCTTTAGCATCGCCCGATATAAAATACCGCGCAACAGCTATAAACCTGTTAAGCAGTCATTACACACCTCAAACAGCAGCTACGGTCCAGGAAGTGGTAAAAAATACAACCGACCCTGACCAGCAGGCGGACCTGCTCTATATTTTCGGAGAAAACAAAGATAAGAGCGCAGTCCCTTTCTTAAGCGGTTTGCTGCAGTCCGGTAATCAAAAAGTACAGCTGGCTGCCATTGCAGCAATTGCAAAAGCAGGACAGGAAGCAGCCATTACACCTTTAATCGGAACATTGAAATCTTCCAATACAGAAGTACTCGATGCCGCAAAAAGTGCGTTGCTCACTATTAAGGGACCGGAAGTAGCCCGGCAGGCCGCAGCCGCTCTTCCACAGTCATCCGGTGCTGCACATGCAATGCTGCTGGATATTGCCGCACAACGCGGAGGAAATGCATATGCATCCGCCGTTTTCGCCGATGCAGCAAGCGCAGATGCGCCTACGCGGCTGGCAGCCGTAAAGGCACTGCCTTATGTTGTTGCTGATGGCGATGAGATCAAAACCGCTGCTCTTTTAAATAAAGCCACGGAAACAGCCGCCATAGATGCCCTTCAGCAGGCGCTCTATGCTTCAGTAAAAAACAAAAAAACAAAGGCTGAACAGGCTGCTGTTATACAAGGGCTGATGCAAAATGCAGGCAGCAGCAAAATCAGGTATTACAATGTTTTGGCTGCTATTGGCGGCAGGGAAGCCCTGGATATCGTAATGAATGAATTCCGCAATGGTGCCGCTCCTGAGCAAAAGGAAGCCGCTGTAAGTGCCTTGGCAAACTGGAGCGACTATACCGCACTAGATGCCCTTTACAATATAAGCAAAGACCCGGCTAACAGCACTATGAAAGAAAAAGCGCTGAGCAGTTTTATCGCGGGCATCAATCAATCAGACAATCCACTGGATCAGAAAGTATTGTTATTCCGTAATGCAATGGAACTGGCAACCACCAATGACCAGAAAAAACAAATACTTTCCGGGATCGGACATAACAGCTCCCTGCCGGCACTCGTCTTTGTTTCAAACTACCTCGATGACCCGGCATTGCAGCAAACCGCTGTTCAGTCCGTAATGAATATGGTGCTTGATCATACAGACCTTTATGGTACCCTTGTTGAAAACATCGTTAATAAAGCAATTGCGCTCAATAAGGACGGAGACGCTTCCTATCAGAAAGCCGCCTGGATAAAACAACAGGCTAATCTGCCTAAAGATGCGGGGTTTGTTTCCTTATTCAACGGCAAGGACCTCTCCGGATGGAAAGGCCTGGTCGGTAATCCGATTTCCCGCGCTAAAATGACCGCGGAACAGTTAGCGGCTGAACAGAAAAAAGCAGATGAGCAGATGCGGAAAGACTGGAAGGTAGAAAACGGAAAGCTGGTCTTTGAAGGTACCGGATTCGATAACCTGTGTTCTCAAAAAATGTATCAGGATTTCGAGCTATTTGTCGACTGGAGAATGGAACCCAAAGGGGACGGCGGCGTCTATCTGAGGGGATCACCACAGGTTCAGACATGGGATTCCTCACGCAGGGACGTGGGTGCCCAGGTTGGTTCCGGCGGACTTTATAATAATCAAAAGTTCAGAAGCACTCCCCTGGTGTTTGCAGACAACCCGATTAATGAATGGAATACCTTCCGGATAAGAATGGTAGGCGATAAAGTAACCGTTTACTTAAACGGCAAGCTGGTAACGGACAATGTTACCCTGGAAAATTACTGGGACCGGAACTTGCCGATATTTGATAAAGACGCTATTGAATTGCAGGCACATGGCACCCGTTTGGAATTCCGCGACGTATATGTGCGTGAACTGGAACGCGCTAAACCATATGTATTAAGTAATACAGAAAAAAAGGAAGGATTTGTACCCATGTTTAACGGGGTGAATACAGATGGCTGGACAGGGAACACTTCCGGTTACTTTGCGCAGGATGGAATGCTTATATGTGATCCGAAAGTTGAAGCGCCTGAAGGCACTACTAAAAACGTGTACACCCAGCAGGAGTATAGCGATTTCATTATGCGTTTTGAATTTCAGCTGACGCCCGGCGCTAACAACGGACTGGGCATCCGGGCCCCGTTAGACGGGGATTCCGCCTATGTTGGAATGGAACTGCAAATACTGTACAACGAGGCTCCTATTTATAAAGACCTCCATCCTTATCAGTACCACGGGTCTGTTTATGGAGTTATCCCTGCCAAAAGAGGCTATTTAAAACCCGTTGGCGAGTGGAATTATGAAGAAGTAAGAGCGGTGGGCAATCACATTACCGTGACCCTGAACGGAACGGTCATACTGGATGGCGATATAGCGCAGGCCAGTAAGAACAATACAGAAACGGCGGATCATAAACAACATCCGGGCTTGCTGAATAAAAGCGGGCATATCGGGTTCCTGGGGCACGGATCACCTGTAAAATTCAGAAACCTTCGGATCAAAGACCTGAGCAAACAATAATATCCCCGACCAGTTGGGGATCAATAGCAATGTGCGGCACAAATGCTGCACATTGCTATTTTAACGCTATTTCGGCAAAAGCAAAAAATAAAACCATAGATACACAGGCTGGTGCATCGTTTATCAGCATGTTACAGAAACACGAAGTACCAAAGCTTTGCTGGTACCGATTCATCACGCTTTATCTTTATTTATATTGACAATGATTACAGACACTATAATAATACCGATCCCCAGCCATTGACTGGCTATTACTTTTTCATGAAGCACCAGAAATGCAGAAGCAACAGAAACAGGAATCTCCGCACTTGCGATAATACTTCCAAGGCCTAACCCCGTTTTAGGAATACCTGCGGTAAAGCATAAAGGAGGGAGTATGGTACCAAATACGCCCAAAGCAATACCCCACCCTATTCCCTGTGCTGAAAAATGCTGAAAAGTGAGGACGTTCCAAAAGAGCGCAATAACGATAAAACCTCCCAATACAAGGTATTTACTTCTTACAAAGCCGGGCAACCTATTTGCTACGTTACTGGAAGCATACATCGTAATGGTATAAGATACTGCTGCTCCAAGTCCCAACAGTAATCCCCTCCAATCCATCAGGTTATCCACCCGTGTCAGGTGTGTAGCCAGAACCGTACCGATCAGGACCGTAACGGTTCCTGCAATCTTCCTGGCACCGATCTTTTTCCCCGTCAGGAGCCATTCCAGTAATATACTCATCCATATGGACTGCATCAGCAAGATGATACCTGTTGAAACCGGTATATACTGTATGGATAAATAATAGCATAATGTTGTAGTTCCTAAAGAAATGCCCCAAAGCAGTAACCGGATCTTATCGCTCCGGCCGATTGGGGTTACAGCCCGTCTTTTATGCCCTCTTATAAAACCATAAACAGCTAAAAAAACAAATCCGGTAAGAAATTGGGTAACCGTTAAAATGCTTGTATGAATGCCTGAATGGTTACAATATTTAACGATTGTAGCTAAAATACCATAGCTTGCCGCTCCCACAAAAACATAGATTGCGCCTTTTAACCCTTCCTTCATGAAAAATCCGATTAATGCCACAAATGTATCCTATCCCTGCCACCTGAAAAGAAAAAAATGATCAGCTGCTAATCCGCAGCACGGTTATCAGTTTTTCAGATGCAGAGTATTGGATTCAATAGAATAAATATCGCCCAGGCCATTTCCCGGCTGGTGGATACGATGCTGAAAGCCCCGGAAATCCTGTGGTTGACCAGGAACAGGTGCCCCCCTGCTGCGGGTACTGCCAAAGTAAAAATAACGGCCATCCCTGGTTACTTTTGGTGCCCATTCCGTTGCCGGTGAGTTAAGGGGTGCATCCAGCTTCCGGGCTTTTGTCCAGCCCGTATTTATTTTATAGCTTATATAAAAATCAGCATTATCCAGCCCGTTAGGATGTGTTGCCATAAAGATGAGGTATTGCTCATCTGGTGCAATAAATGCTTCGTATTCGTTTTCCGGCGTATTGATGCTATCCCCCAAATTCTCAATATGGGTATACCGTCCGTTAACCAATTCAGCCCTGTAAATATCCGCGCCCCCTTTTCCTCCTTTTCTTGAGGATCCAAAAACCAGGGTTCCCTTATCGGATACCGTCGGGTAATACTCGTTTGCTGCGCTGTTAACAGGAGCATCCAGGTGTACAGGATCCTGCCAGCGTCCGTTTTTCAATTCCGTCTTCCAGATATCCCAGCTGGCATTTAGTGAATCATTAGAAGATACAGGCCTGTCTGAAACAAAATACAGGGCAGCGCCATCCTTTGTAACAAAGGGATCCACATCCAGGTATTTCCCGGAAAAAGGAACAATTGAAGGCGGTGACCAGTTGTTCTTTTTTTTATAGGAAACGCAGATAGCGCAGGCGGTAAGGTCGGGTTTACATTTTAAAAAATAAACCGTATCACCAGACGGCGTAAAACAGGCATGCGTTTCGTAATCGCCCG
>DASVMC010000721.1:0-3574 GCA_036384555.1 Niabella sp.
ATACATCAAGGCCAATAAAATCGGCGAGTTGCAACGGCCCCATGGGATGCGCCATACCCAGCTTCATAATGGTATCAATTGCTGCCACCCCGGCCACTCCTTCATATAAGCTATAAACAGCCTCATTGATCATAGGCATCAGGATGCGGTTGGCCACAAAGCCGGGATAATCATTGGCCAGGGCGGGAATTTTACCCAGCTTCCTGCTTAGCTCAACAATTGTCTCCGTAACAGCAGTACTGGTAGCGTATCCATTAATGACCTCCACCAACTGCATAACCGGTACCGGGTTCATAAAATGCATCCCGATTACATTTTGCGGGCGCTGTGTAGCCGCAGCAATTTTTGTAACGGAGATAGAGGAAGTATTGGTGGCTAAAATGCACTCTTCGGGGGCTGCAGCAGCAATCCTGCGGAAGATTTCCAGTTTGACGGATTCATTTTCCGTTGCAGCCTCCACCACTAAATGAACAGCTGCTACTCCCTTTTCTATATTTGTTTCGGTAGTAATACGGGCCAGTGTATCTTTCCTTTGCTGCTCTGTAATGGCGTTTTTAGCCAGCTGGCGATCCAGGTTCTTTTCAATCGTTTTCAGCGCCCGTTCCAGTTGCTCTGCTGAAACATCAGTCAGCACTACTGAATGTCCCGCCTGGGCAAATACATGCGCAATACCATTACCCATAGTTCCGGCGCCGATAACAGCAACATTTTTAATCATGATACCTTTATTTAATGAATGGAAAAAAATGTTATACCCAACAGCAAAATGACAAAAACTGAAATAAAAATCATGTTTATAAGAAAAAGGAGAACACTCTTAAACCTTGATATGCGCTTCCGTTCTTTGTAAACACTGCTGTGCGCACGGAAAAAATAGAAAAATGAATAAAAGCAGGCTACCGTGACAATAACCGTAACAATCAATTTCACGAAACCAATATCCCCTCCTATTCTCCCCAAAAACAGGATGAAATACAAAAGGGTGATCAGCAGTAATAAAAAGCTAAAATAATGCAACGTAAAAATACCGTGATCAAAAAACCACCATTTCTTTTTTTTATGAAACAGCCAGAGAAAAAAAGCAAACAACGGCATATATACAAAAAGTGCTTTGGGAATATTATGAATAAAGGACTCTTTTAGCTTTTCGCTGATCATCCGGGAGGTATATCCTTTCTGCTTCAGTTCAATCTGTTTTTTTATAATCTGATATTTTATCCTTCCCAATTTCTTACCAGACGGGGCTTGCTGCATTGAATCCAGCTGAAGAACCGTGTTGATCCCTTTCGGAAGCTTGCCGTTTCCTATAGTCATATTTTCACTGCTTCCGGAACTGGTGGAGTCGGTTCTTAGTTCGCCGAGCGTTTCTTTTTCATCGCTGATCTCTTCTTCCAGGTCCTTAATATTCTCTTTGAGGACTTCTTCATATGTATCTTTTGCAGCACCGGATAAACTCAAGACAGGCTTTTCAATTAACCCGTTCAGGCTGTCTTTGGCTCTTTGTAATCGATCAATGGTCTGGATATGTTTTAGCTCTTTTTCTTTAAAGCTCAAAAGCGGCTCTTCATGCGATGGAAATAAAAACGCAGGTAATAAGAACGTAATAAAGCTTAGAAAAATATACAGCCGTACCGGCGGTACATAACGCATGCGGCGGCCCATCAGGTATTCTCTTGTCAGCAGCCCCGGCTTGAGCAACAAAAACCGGAAGGTTTTCCAGACATGGCCGTCATAGTGCGTTAAATCTTCAAAAAAGTGTGTAAAAAGATAATGGAACGGCTGCCGCGGCTCAATGTTCTCCTGGCCACAATGAGAACAGAAATGCTCCTCTACCCTATGTCCGCAGTTAAGACAATCTTTATCTGTTCTAAGCTTGTGCCCCGACATTGATTTTTTAGGGCAAGATATAAAAAAGCGGATAAATTCCCGCAGATATCAGAGCAACAGACCGGTCCGTTTTCATAAACAGCCATGTGCTGCATATTCAGCAGGCATTTTTTATTTAAAAGAGCGAACCCGATCCTTAATTATATTTGCTTCAGCAAAAATCAACTGATATGCAAAGACAAAGCAGGTCATTGCTGTGGATACTGGTCCTTATTGCCGCTCTGGGGTATTATTGGTATGCGCATAAGAACAGCCCGCAACCGGCTACCCCGCAAACAGTACAAACGGACCCTGCCGCCAATATTGATAAACCTGTTCCGGCTACATTCCCGTCTTCTATTGAAGCGCTTACAAAAGAAGCTACAGTAGTACCTTATGTAAAACAGCATGGCCGCCTGCCGGATTATTATGTTACCAAACGGGAAGCACGCAGCCAGGGTTGGGAACCATCAAAAGGGAATTTATGCACAGTGCTGCCGGGTAAGGCCATCGGCGGCGATATTTTTTCCAACAGGGAAAGAGCACTTCCGGAAAAACAAGGCCGCAAATGGTTTGAGGCAGACATCAATTTCAGCTGCGGCAGGCGTAATGCAGACCGGCTGCTGTATTCCACCGACGGACTTGTTTTTATTACCAAGGACCATTACAAAACCTTCCAGGAAAAATAATTATTATGAAAGAATTTGTTTTTGATTTTGACCGCATCGGCACAGAACAGGATTTTTATAAAATTGCGGCACAGCAACTGCATCTCCCTGAATACTTTGGCAATAATCTGGATGCATTGTGGGATGTATTGACGGGAGGAATTGACCTGCCGGTAAACATCCGGTTCACCAATCTTACATTGGGGCAGCTGGAAACCTTTGACCGGATCATCCAGGTCTTTGAAGATGCCCACAATGAACTAGGTGATGATTTCAGTTTTGAATATTACCTTAAAAAACCTGAATGATTTAATAACTCTTACTCTTAAAATCGCCCCGCTTCCAGGCTTCGATAAACTGTGCCCAGGCGGCAGGGTTAAAGATGTTCATTGGTGGTAACTGTCCCTGGTAGCGTGCTTTTTGTGAGATCATGTTCAGCTGTTGGTTAGTAGCTTCACGCCCGTCAAACGGCGTTTTTTGCAGCATCATGCGTTGCATTTCCTTTGTATTGTTCTTTCGTATCGTTTCCATTTCATCATCCGCTACTCTTACATTTACAAAGTCGCGCGCAAACTGTTCCGGTGTAGGCCGCGGCCGTATTATTGCCGCCGGCAGGTATACCGTATCTGCTGTCAGCAGTACCACCATATTGTATTGGTTGCCTTCAAGGTCCCTGGGTATCTGTTTTACAAGTGGTTTATAGCTTACATGTGAAAATTCGATCTCATCGCCTTTCAATGCGGCAATGGAAAAAACCCCTTCGCTATTGCTTATTGTACCCCTGTTGGTGCCTTTTACGGTTACGCTTACAGAAGGAATGCCGTATAAGCTGTCGGAGGACATCACAATACCAAACAATTGAATGACAGAATCACGGGCTTTCTCAAACTGTGCATGCGCAGTTGATGGCAGAATAAATAAGCATACAATAAAAACAATCAATAGTTTCTTCACAGCCCAAAAATAAGTACAGGAATCGTAATTAAGGCAACAAAATGCCCGTTAGGATGTTTAACTTTGTGGATTGTATTGAATTTAAC
>DASVMC010000722.1:0-2852 GCA_036384555.1 Niabella sp.
TCACATTTCCCTTGCCATATTCCGCAAAATTCTTAATCGCTTCCGTCCACATGCTGAATAAAATAAAATTAGTATCCAGGTTGGCCTGGCGCAATTCCACTGCAGCGGAAGACAATCCCTTTGCCACCTCTTCCCTGAATAAGGCAATTCCCTGTCCTCTTAATTTGGCAGCCTCTCTTTCTGCTTCAGCGCTGATCTTTATGGCATTTCCTTCGGCCTCTGCCGATTTGGTTTTGGTGATCAGCAAGGCCTGGCCTTCGTTCTCCGCCGCTGCTTTAAGGTTATTACTGGCTACTACCTTGCTCATGGAATCAAGGATCATTTTATCAAAAGTAATATCATTGATCTGAAGGTCTAACAGATGATACCCCCATTCCTCCAGTGTATGATCGATCTCCACTTTTACATACTGCACAATTTCGCGGCGCAGCCCTAACACTTCTGCCTGCTTTTTGGTTGCTACAAAAGCCCGGATGTTCCCTTCAATTGTCCGCACCAATGCCTGCATCAGGTCGCGGTCGCCAATAAATTTGAACGCTACCTTTTTGATCGTTTCTTCCGATGCATTCTGTACCGCGTATAAAAGCATACTTTTGAAATATACATTTGCCTGATCCTGGGTTACGGCCTGGAATTCCAGCTCAACCGAACGGTTCTGTATAGAGATACGCTTCATTACCCGTTCAAAAAAGGGAATTTTTAAGTGTAAACCGGGTCCTACGATCCTGCGGTAACCGCCAAACAACGTAATAACGCCAATATACCCCTGGTTAATGGTAAACAGTCCGCTGAGAATGGCTATCACCACAATCGCCCCGATGATGTACAAAGGATTAATGTCCATAAGCTTGTCATTTATTCTGTTAACGCTATAATTGCTGTTTTGTTGTTACGAAGATTTTTCTACCCAAACCTGTACAAGATGGATCAGCGTTTCTACAGATTTCTGCATGTCCTGGATGCTTACATATTCGTGTTTCCCATGAAACGCCATCTCTCCTGTAAAAATATCCGGAAAAGGAACGCCCATAAAAGACAAGCGGGATCCATCCGTACCGCCCCGGGCACTGTGCTTTTTAAAAACAACACCGCTTCTTTCCATGGCAATTTTTACATATTCGCCTATTTCCGGGTGTTGATCCACGATCTCCTTCATATTGCGGTACTGCTCTTTGCTTTCAAATGCGTACCGGCTGCCTGCATACCTTCCAACTGCCTGCTTTGCGAACTGCTCCAGCCGGGCTTCATGCAGTTTTAACCGTTCTGTTTCAAAATCCCGGATAATAAAAGACACCACGGCTTTTTCGGCGGTTCCCTCTATATGAACCGGGTGTACAAACCCTTCCCGGTCCTCCGTGGTCTCGGGACTAAACGAATCCTTAGGTAAGAGGTCAAGAAAGGTCGCCGCCACTTTCAGGGCATTCACCAGTTTATTTTTTGCATATCCCGGGTGTATGCTGTTGCCGTAAAAAGTAACAGTGGCTCCATTGGCGCTAAAGGTCTCATCTGTATAGCTGCCCCTTTCACCCCCATCCAGCGTATATCCGAAATCGGCACCCAGACGCTCCAGGTTCACATGATCCACTCCCCGGCCAATCTCTTCATCCGGTGTAAAGAGGAGCCGGATCGTTCCATGTTTTACTTCCGGATGTGTTGTTAAATAATGCGCCAGATCCATTATAATGGCCACGCCCGCTTTATCGTCCGCCCCCAGGAGCGTGGTTCCGGATGCGGTAATAATCGCTTCCCCCTTTTTTGTTTTCAGATAAGGATGATCTGCCGGGCGAATAACTTGCCGGGGGTCATCCGGAAGTACAATATCCTTTCCATCATAATCCTGATGCACAATTGGTTTCACTCCCTTACCTGAACAATCAGATGAAGTATCCATGTGACTGCAAAAGCAAATAACCGGAACCGGCTGATCCGTTGTGGAAGGAAGCGTAGCATAAACATATCCATGGTCATCCAATTCAGCATCTTCTATACCCATGGACTTTAATTCTGCTACCAGAACAAGGCCCAGGTCTTTTTGTTTCAGGGTAGACGGAACAGTTGTGGAATGAGGGTCGCTTTGAGTATCAATAGTTACATATCGCAAAAATCGCTCATCAACCGTAAAAGTATAGTCCAGGCTCATACTACTTATATAAATTTGATATAAAAAAATGTAATTTAATAAAAACAAGGAGTTTAATACTGATTATACTCTATTAAATTCAATATAAAAGCAGCTTCCTGGAAGCTGCTTTATGAACAAAGTTGTGCTCAGTTTATGGCATAATGATCAGCGGGCTGCCTCCTTCTATTTCCACCAGTTCCAGATCAAAAACCAGGTCTTTACCAGCCAGCGGATGGTTAGCATCCAGCACGATTTTATCATCGGATAGTTCTTTTACAACTACCTGGAATTGCTGACCTTGCGGATCGCTCATTACCAGCGGCATACCTACTTCCACTTCCATATCTTCCGGAAGACGGTCTTTGGGCATTTCAATTACCATATCCGGGTTCACCGGGCCGTACGCCTCGTCGGCAGGGATCGTAATTGTCTTTTTTTCGCCAACGGTCATACCGGTCACTCCTTCATCAAAACCTTTAATAACCATACCGCTTCCAATTTCAAAAGGTAGCGGGTCCTTTCCTTCTGAAGAATCAAAGGTTTCTCCGGTAGTCAGTTTGCCATGATAATGTACTTTAACCTTATCGCCCTTTTTTGCCTGTTGCATTAGATGAATTTAAAAATGAATAAACTTATTTGGAAGGCAAGGTAACCATTTTTAGCCAGACGCCATAATTTGGAAAGCTGCAGGAAGTCCTATTTCCGGGCTCTTCTTGCCGGAGAAGCTCAT
>DASVMC010000723.1:0-5686 GCA_036384555.1 Niabella sp.
AATCTCTCAATTCCAATTTAAATTGAGGCGCAGTGAGTACGGCCCTACATCCTTCTGATATTTACAATCAATTTATTCAAAAGGATGGCAGTTATCTTTAATTGACACTTTAAAACCACTTGTAACAAGCCTTTAATTACAAAAAGTAAAAGCAAACCAAACTACCCTTCCGTACCAGGTTAGGGCAATCGCTCCAAGTCAAAATCAAAAGTGTACTTTTTCTCCCCCTTTGAATTATTGAGCAGGATTGAAAACCTGAATAAGACGATTTCTTCCTGCAAGGCCGAACAGAAGGTAGAATCCCTAGTGAAGGAATTCACCAAACATACGTGTTGGTAAATTCCCAAGTGATATGTAAACATTGTTCTATTTATTCCCTAGCCCCTTGCATGGCAACTGTATTTTCCAGTTGTAGTAAAACCGAAAATTTAGGGCCTTCGGAAAAAGAACGTAATGAAATGAAACTGTCTTCATCCGCTTTTGTCTCAAATAAATACAATTATACTGATCCTGGTGTTGTTTTTAATGGTACTGTTATCGTTCCTCTCAGTATAAAGCAGCGTCATACTATAATTGAATTTCAGACGGATGGAAAATATAAATTTTACTATAGTCCAAACGGTACAATTGGTTTTCTCTATGACGAAGATGCTTTGACTATCGGTTATCAATTAGATTATCCAAAACTATTTGTTGAGGGAAAGAACGTTACGGTTTCCCGTAATAGTAACAATATGCTAGAGTTTAAATTAGACACCTTAACGTTCACTGCAGAATCAAAATTTTAAAACATGAAACAATGTTTTTTATTCTGTCTTTTATTGTTATGCCTTAATAGTTTTGGGCAAAAAATCTATGTAAAATGTGATGATCCGAAGCCTAAAGGTTCTATTGAAAAGAAATTAACTGAACTTAATTATATCGTTAGTCCTGATTCAGTCAATGCGGATATTATAGCATATTTTACCTATGAGAAAGCTAAAAAAGCTGTATCGTTCAAAGTAAAACCAAACATCTTTGCAAATATTATATTTTATGATAATAAAAGCATGTTGCTATCGACTACCCAAGAAGTGGGAGGCCTAACGGCTGCATGGTCTGGATATAACCCCCGTGTAGATGCGGCATGGAAAATTCTTACGAGAGATTTTGAACCTACTCTTACTGAAGCGGTGAATAAAATTAGACCGGCATCTAAAAATGCAACCCCTTCAAAAGGTAGCTCTTTGTCAACAGCAGATGAACTTGAAAAGTTAAAGAAGCTATACGATAATGGCACTCTTACAAAGGATGAGTTTGAAGCGGCAAAGAAAAAGCTATTGGGGGACTAAAATTCCCATATTCCTAAGCGATGAAAATCTCGGCCCTTTGTTAACCTATGAAAAACACCAATACTGATTTAATAAATTTGGACGTGCAATTCCAAAATATAATCTTATAATGTGTTACGATTTCTCATCCTCTGGTAATAGTGTGGAAATGTCAAATTCTGAATTTTGCAATCGAATAGCCGAATTCACAACAAAGTTGAAACAGTATTCGCTATTGCTCTGGCTATATGAAGCGGTTGGCTCAGATAAGTATTCAAATTTATTTCCTTGCATTTCAAAAATCGTGGGGGTTAGAAATTTAAATTTTAAATATTCTCTATAATTGACACCAAGCCCAATAATTTTTGAAACTTCTATAGTCCTATTCATGACCTCTTGTATTTTTTTAAAGTTCTCTTCAATATGCCGATTCCCAATTCCCGTATCTCTCAATTTAATTGGTGATACATCTATCTTATTGTAATAATAATTAGCAGGTATTGATTTTTTATCCTCATGTCCTTTTCGATGTATTAGGATATGGAATGCAATGGCAGATTTAAAAACTGAATTTTTAAAATCGCCTTCTTTTAGATGTGTGTCGGCGTCTTGCAAATTTTTTTGAACTTCTTTATTTGTTACAAAAGCCAGTATTGATACTTTAGAAAACTCTATATTAAATTGGATTATTGTATTTTCTTTTAAAAATTCTTCGGTTGTTATTCTTGAGTGATCAATATCCGACCGCGAAGGTAGAAGCCCCTTGTGTTTAATATTAACACGTCTTGCATTCAAAGAACGACATGATTCTTTTAGGGTTAGAGTTTTAATGGACTCCCAATAAGACATGAAGTTGAAATTATCAGAATTTATATTTAAATTTTCAGCAGCAAGCTTTAAAAACATTTCGATAGAATCATGAAATGATAATATTGAGAAGGAGGATGCTGGGTCGGGGAATTCTGATTGCTGAACTCCAATATTATAAAGGAATTTTATTAATGCAAGCCGATTGATAATAATTTCATTATGAAGCATGCGAATGTATAATTTGACTTAGTTAGTCGATAGACGCCACCCCACCCCAAACCGGTTCTTTAAACCATCCAATTATTTTTTCTTCTATGAATTCGCCAGCTTCAGGGTCAAGGAAGGAATTAAAAGGATCGAATTTCAAAAATCGACCTGTCTCGCTATTGTAGTATGCTACATACAAAAATTGTGGTTTATTATAAAAAGTTTGTTTTTCAACACATACTATATAGGGGCCACTTTCTAACGGCATGGCTTTATATGGGGGAGTAAATTGTAATTGTGACATGGCTTTTCTCTTAAAGTTACAGATATTTGAACGTGAACTCCAAAATAAAATACAATCCCCGATCCTGTACGTATGACACAGAACATGCAGGCTTAACCTACCAATTTCCGTTTGCTCAATACCATAAGATAAAGGGGTTAATTAATAACCGGACGACTGGGGAAGATTGCTACCTGATGTTGCCGATTGAAGAAAGGAAGTTGGTAAAGCGGTTGGGGTTATCCGGGAAGTCCGATCCGGATTTCTGGCCGGATCAGGAACCGGAATATTAGTCGCCATTCCGGCCTATCTGCACCCAAAACTGCACCCATGAGTATAAAAATAGGCGTAACTAATTTGTTGTCAATTAATTACGCCTTATTACTTGTAGCGGGATCGGGAGTTGAACCCGAGACCTTTGGGTTATGAATCCAACGCTCTAACCACCTGAGCTACCCCGCCATTACCGAAAAATCAGTTTATCGGGCCGCAAAAATAGCTATTCTTACTGTAATAAGGAAATCAATTTTGGAATTCCCTAAAAATCATTTTTGAGCTTCATCAATAATATCTTCCATGTAAATGGAACTGTGGCTTTCATTGAAAATGCATTTACCATTCTTTATTAAAAGTATTTGCGGAGATTCATGCCTTATACCATAGCGCGCTGCTATTGCATTGGAAATGGAACGATACGTAATCAGATCCAGGAAATAAAAGTCAATATCCGGGGGCAGCGTGCCTTTATTCAGGCGGCTCTTGATAACAGTGCTGATAGAACAGCGGGTACTGTGCTTAAAGATCAATTGCGGTTTATGGCTTGATGCAGCGTCGATCTGCTCCAGTTGCTCTTCCCGCTTCAGAAGGGTCCAGTTCATTGCCTGAAAAATTATTGCATATTGTGAAAAACCTTTTGAACATCGTCATCCTGCTCCAGCCGCTCAATCAGCTTACTTACTTCCTCTGCCTGCTCGTCCGTTACAGGAACTGTCGTTGAAGGGATCCATTCTACCTCGGCGCTGATCGGTGTAATGTTTTTTTCTTCCAGGGCTTTTTGCATATTGCCAAAATCACTGAAAGCCACGCGCACCACTAAAATATCTTTACCATGTTCATCAGCACTTTCTCCCAGTTCTTCAAGGCCGGCATCAATCAGTTCCAGCTCCAGCTCTTCAGCATTTAATCCTTCCGGGTTTAATTTAAAAACTCCCATTTTATTAAACTGGAAAGCTACGCTTCCGCTATTTCCCAATGTGCCGCCGCCTTTATTAAAATAGGATTTGACATTTGCAACGGTACGAACATGATTATCAGTGGCTGTTTCCACCAGCAGGGCAACCCCATGCGGGCCATAGCCTTCGTACAGGATCTCGTCGTAATTTTCCATTTCCTTACCCTGAGCCCGCTTAATCGCCGCTTCAACACGATCTTTGGGCATGTTCACGCTCTTGGCATTCTGCATGCAGCGGCGCAAAGCAGCATTGGTATGCGGATCGGGACCTCCGGCTTTAACAGCGATTGCTATTTCCTTACCAATACGTGTAAACTGTTTGGCCATGCGGTCATACCGGGCAAACATGGTCGCTTTCCGAACTTCAAATATCCTTCCCATATTCTAATAACTCTGTCAGGTTTTAAATTAGGGTGCAAACGTACATGAAATTTTTCATTCATAAAACAGACAAGGGCTGAATGAACAATTTCACCGGGAAGGCTCCCTGGCTGAAGCATAAAAAACGGCCGGTTGTAAAAGCCGGCCGGATCTGAAAAGAATAATATCCTATTGTTGCGGTCCCTCCAGGTTACCTGGCCGGCTGGTTAATTTAGCAGCAAAGATGATTAGGTGTAATACGCTAAATCCCAGCGAAAAGTAAAAGAGGCCGGTATCCGGAACTTCAGCTGTTGTATGGTGGGCAAAAGCAACGGCCATCAGGATCAGGGCCATTACTATTGCGGTGACAGAAACAGTCTTATAGCTTTTATTTTCTACTTTTCCCTGGTTTAAGATACTGCCTTTTAAACCAAAAAACAGATATACATCCATACCGATCAGCATCCACACGATCAGGCGGATCCAGGTATCGAACGGTAAAAAGGCCATCATGCCAAAGCAAACGATTACGCCCAGTATGGGTACCAGCGGCACCATTGGTGTTTTAAACGCCCTGGGAGCCTCCGGGTTTGATTTTCTTAAAATGATCACACCAATACAAACCAGTATGAACGCAAACAGTGTTCCGATGCTGGTCATTTCTCCTACAACCCTGCCGGGTATAAAGGCTGCGAACAGGCTTACAAATACCATAAAAAACAGGTTCGACCGGGCCGGCGTTCTGAATTTCGGGTGCACCACGGAAAAGAACCTGGGTAAAAGCCCGTCACTGCTCATTGAATAAAACACCCGGCTTTGGCCCAGTAACATCACCAGTATAACAGAGGCATACCCCAGCAATATGGCAATGATAATGGTATTATTCAACCAGGGATAGGCGGGCTGAATAGCTCCGGCAGCGTCCGGACTACCCATATGTTCAATTGCTATAGCAACAGGAGCCAGGTGATCGCTGGAATTGCCCTTACCAAATTCAGTATAATTCACAACGCCTACCATTACGTAAGCAAATATGATATATAATATAGTGCAGATCAAAAGAGACCCCATGATGCCGATCGGCATCGCCTTTTTGGGATTTTTGGTTTCCTGGGCAGCTGTGGATACGGCGTCAAAGCCTATATAGGCAAAGAATACAACGGCTGCGGCACGGATAACACCTGTCCAGCCGAATTTCCCGAATGTTCCCTGGTTCTCAGGAATCAACGGCTGTAAATTCTCAGGTTTTACATATTTAAAACCGACAATGATGAAAACGAGCACAATGGCTACTTTCAGGATAACAATAATCGTGTTGACCACAGCCGATTCGCTGGTGCCTTTGATCAATATCAGCGACATCAGTACCACTATAAATACTGCCGGCAGGTTCATGATCCCGGTGGTACCATCTGCGGCTGTATCAAAAGGCGTCATCATTAATGCCTGCGGCAGCGCAACACCAAATGAGGCAAATAATTTAGC
>DASVMC010000724.1:0-3003 GCA_036384555.1 Niabella sp.
ATAAAGATACATAAATAACTATGCCAAAAAAGGAATTGCGGCATTAAATAAGAAAAGAAAATCAAAGTTTAACGAAATGCAGTCTGTTCAGCAGGTATTACGATCCGGGCTGAATAGCAGAGTAGCGGTATCTAACGGCAATGTATACAGCAGCTAGTCCCTGTAGGCTCTTCCGGTCAGCTGTAAAAAAAGTCCTTCCAGTCCATCCTGTTGGTGTTGTTCCATCAGGCTGGTCAATGTACCTTCGCTGATGATACTGCCTCCGTCAATCAGGGCAATTTCTGTACAGAGGTCTTCTGCTTCATTTAACTGGTGCGATGTATAGATCAATGTAGTGCCTGCAGTATTGATCTCCTTCAGAAAAGAAATGATAGCGTTGCGGGATTGTACGTCAACACCTACTGTTGGCTCGTCAAGAAATAAGACGGCCGGCCGGTTCATAACACCAATAGCAAGATTTACGCGCCGTTTCATTCCTCCTGAAAATTCCTTTAGGGGTTTGTTTGCTACAGCATTCAATCCCATTACTTTTAGCAGGCGCTGTGTTGTTTCCCTTATATCCGCTTTTTTCAAACCATACCAGGCGCCAAAGAATTCCATATTTTCCGCAGGGGTCAGTTCTTCATAAAATGAAAAATCCTGAGGTACAAAACCGATCGTATTTTTTAAAAATTTTTTGTTGTGCCTTACTTCTGTATCAAATAATTTTATAGATCCGGTATCATAGGGAAGCAGCCCGGTCATGAGGCTCATTAAGGTGGTTTTACCAGCGCCATTCGGCCCAAACAATCCAAAACGACTGCCACTTTTTACTTCAAGACTAAGGCCCTGTATAATTGGCTGCGATGTCCTTTTATAGCTGTAGTTCAGATTTTTTATTACTAATGCCTGCTGCCCGCTCATTTTTTATTCCTGTTCGTTTAATGCTTCTTCATTTCTGTTGGCTATCTGATCCAGTACATCGTAAAATTCACTGCCGTATTTTCGCACGATCGGCTCTTTCAGAAATTTGTAAACCGGAACCTGCAAAGAGGCCCCCAGTTTACAGGCCGGACTGCATAATTTTTTCCGGGGCTCATAATTCAGGCGTTCATAATCGCCGTGCTTCCCCTTATAAGCAATGATAGGGTAAAGATGGCAGCTGATGGGTTTTTTCCAGGGAATGAGTCCTTCGTTATACGCCTGTTCAAATGCGCATTTGATCAGACCGTCCTTTTCCCGGAAAGCATATACACAGATTTCATTATCGCTGGGAAGAGTGGGCGTTACCCAGCCAAATTCCTCATCAAATATATATTTTCCTTTCTTTTCAATTTCCCGTACAGCCGGTTGCGTAAGGTAAGGTTTTACTGTTTCATAGTGCTCTTCCACCATCTTCAGTTCTTCGTCGTCCAAAGGCGCGCCTGCATCACCCTCTTCACAGCAGCCGCCTTTGCATTTGGATAAATCACAAACAAATGCACGTTCTATTATATCATCACTGATCAGCTTATTTTCAATAATAATCATTGCTGTTTTTTTGCAAAAATAAGCACCCGGTTTTGGGTGCTGCTAATTATTTATATAACAGGGGCGTTCTTAATCTTTATCATTATGGGTAATTGTAACCTTTGCTGTTTTTACCCGGTTGCGTTCGGTTTCCATTACCGTAAATTCAAAATCGCCTGTTTTTACAATATCACCTGCATGAGGAAGCTCTCCAGAGAGTTCGTTCATCAATCCGCCCAATGATTCACTGTCTCCCCGTACTGCATTAAAGGTTTCAATAGGCAGTTTCATGGCTTTGCACATGTCGTGCAGCATGGTACGGCCTTCAAAAATATAATTGTTGTCATCAATTTTATTGATCAGCAATTCTTCATCATCAAATTCATCTTTTATTTCACCAATAACTTCCTCAATGATATCTTCCATGGTTACAATACCGCTGGTGCCTCCAAATTCATCCACAACGACCGCAAAATGAATGCGTTTTTTCTGAAAGTCGAGCAACAGGTCTTCTATTAATTTGGTTTCAGGTACAAAATAAGGCGGCCTTATCCGTTCATGCCAGTCCTTTATAGGGGTACCATCCTGCAAATAGGGGATCAGGTCTTTGGTATTCAGCACACCGGCAATCTGATCCATATCTCCTTTATAAACAGGCAGCCTTGAATAATGGAGCTCCTCCACCTGCCGGATCAGCTCTTCAAAAGGTGTGTTATACTCAACCCCACTTACATATAACCTGCTACGCATTACTTTTTTCACTGATATTTTTCCGAACTTCACAATCCCCTTCATAATGTTTTTTTCTTCGGGGGTCACCTCATCAGTTTGGATATCAATAGCCTCATCCAGCTCCTGAATATTGGTTTCTTCCGCTTTGTTAGCACCGACCGTCCGCCCGAAACTATCCGCCAATGCTACAGTCCACCGGCTTATACGTCTTAACAACAGGTAAATGAACTCAACGATCACGATCAGTACCGGCCATTCAAACGCAAAGCGCAGATTGTTTTGAGTAGCCCATACGCGGGGAAATATTTCTACGAGGAAGAGAACGGAAAATGCAATAAGGACAAATTTTAAGAAGATGCCCCATATTGTGTCAAGGTATTCCGCCGGAACATAATAATTAATAAGATAGTTGGATAAAACAATGATGCAGATATTCACCAGTGTTTTTGCAATCAGCATAGATGTAAAAACCTCCTTGGGCTCTTCCAGCAGGTTCAGTATCCTTTTTGCGGAAGATTGCTGTTTGGTTTTAAAAACATCAATATCCTTTTCATCCAGTGAAAAAATGGCTGCCTGGGAACCCGCAATGGAAAAAGAAATAATCACCAGCAACGCCAGCGCCACTCCCAAAAAGGTAGCATTCTGTATGCCTACAGGTAATTGCCCTTGCGCTATATCCGCTAAAAGAAATACGTTAGACAAGTTCTCCAAAATTTGAGTTTTCGTAAACGGGTTTTATATAGTTGTTGCAGGCTGCAAATATCCTCTAAAACGGGTGCAAAT
>DASVMC010000725.1:0-1798 GCA_036384555.1 Niabella sp.
TGCTTCCACCAGCGCGGCAAGTACCGTTTTTAATGCGGCAATCGTATCGGTATAGGAAGCCCCCGGCTTTACATCACCTATATCTGCAATTTTTATACCCTCATGCCAGAAAAAGAGGGAATAGAAATGCCTGCGCACTGCATTGGGGGCAGATGCGGGAATGCCCAGGATGCCGTTACCACGCTGCTCCCCACAGCCAACAATCACCAGTTCGGTCTGTTCCAGGTCAGGGAAATACGTGTCATAGAAATCAATGTAGCGGCCAATCTGATTGGGCTTATACGTATCATCGCCCGTGATTTCAATAAGCTGAACCGGGGATAAAAATTCTGAAATGCTCATGTAATCTGACATAGGCGCAAGATAGTATAATCAGTGAAAGATTCGGATGAACCGCCGCATAAAGTTTTGCATGTCAGGCAAAGAAGATCTGATAATTGCTCGCCCTTTAAAAATAGACGCTTATTTTTGCTGCTGAATAAAAAAACAAACAGGATGAAAAAGTATCTTTTTGCATGCTTACTGCTAACATCAGTCATAATGGTACATGCCCAGGATGAAACTATGAAGCAACTTCAAACTGATGCCAGCCGCACCATTACCAAGGATCCAAACGACACAACTGCAAAAACCTGGAAAACCGGGGGCGTATTTAATTTTAATATAGCACAGGGCTCATTGAGTAACTGGGCAGCAGGAGGCGATAAGTTCTCTCTGGCATTAAATTCTTTATTGAGCACATATGCTTTTTATAAAAAGGGAAAGCATCACTGGGATAACACCTTAGATCTGAACCTGGCCTATCTGAATACAACCTCACAGGGCACGCGTAAAAATGATGATCGTATTGACCTCGTATCAAAATACGCATATGACCTGGCCAAAAAATGGGATGCCGGTATTTTGTTCAATTTCCGCTCTCAAATGCTGAAAGGGTTTGACTATACAGACAATAATACAAAAACCCTGACCTCCCAGTTTCTTTCACCGGCGTATGTGTTACTGAGCCCTGGTATTACTTATAAACCGGTACCTGAATTTTCGATCTTTGTATCACCGGTAACCACCCGTTGGACGGTTGTTATGAATGACTCTCTTTCTGCAAGAGGGGCCTACGGTGTGGATTCCAGCAAGCATATTAAAACAGAATTCGGCGCTTTTGCCACGCTGAACTTCTTCAAAGAGTTTAGTAAAACCGTTTCTTTCAAAAGCCGGGCAGACTTTTATTCCAATTACTTACACAACCCGCAAAATATAGATGTATACTGGACCAACCTGCTGACCATGAAACTGGGCCGGTTGTTTGCGATTACGTACGCGCTGGATCTGATCTATGATGATGATGTGCGTTTGTTTGGCCCCAACGGGGATGCTCCACGAGCGCAGATCCGTTCTATGTTGGGCATTGGTTTGTCCTATCGCTTTAGCAATATCAAAAAATAATGGCACAAAAAAAACTCGTGCGCTTTGCGGAGCTGAATACGTTTGAAAACGTATTGCAGTTTCCACAAAATATCAAAGGGAAATGGGGTGGTTATTTTAAGAATAACCACCCTGTTGTTCTGGAGCTGGCTTGTGGAAAGGGTGAATATGCATTGGGTTTGGGCCGCCTGCATCCCGATAAAAATTTTATCGGCGTGGATATTAAGGGCAACCGCCTGTGGGCCGGCGCCAGGAAGGCGCTGCATGAACAGCTTACCAATGTGGCTTTTATGCGGGCACAGATCGAACAATTAAACCAGTATTTTGCACCCGGGGAAGTGAGTGAAATATGGATTACATTTCCTGATCCGCAACT
>DASVMC010000726.1:0-2337 GCA_036384555.1 Niabella sp.
CTCGGTGTATAGCTACCTGAACCAGGGCTGTGTACCTGGTGGCACGCACCGCAACTGGAACAGCTATGGAAGTAAAATCAGCCAGATCACGGAACTCCAGAAACAGGTACTGGCAGATCCCCAAACCAGCGGTGGACTACTGATCGCCGTTGCAGAAGAGGGCATCGCCGGCTTTGAACAATTTATGGAAGAGCAAGGATATGGCTTAAGATCTTTTGGACACCTAAAACCAAAGGAAAAAGGCGCACTGATCCAAATTACGGAATGATCTTTTATGACGAACAAAAATCAGTATTAATTATTGAATTTCAAATAATTAATTAATTTTATATACAATTAGTGATCATATTTATAATACCTCAAAGAGGCAGCAAGATTACCTGCCGCGTAATAAATATTGACATTTAATTTATTACGCATGCCGTTTTGCATTAATAAAACTCTTATTGCTCCCCTCCCGTATGTCCGTTATCGTTTTTTGGCAGGGTGAAATAAAATGTGGCGCCCTTTCCGGGTTTCCCTTCGGCCCGGATTTTTCCGTTATACCGGGAGATAATCCGCTCAACCAGGGAGAGCCCGATCCCATTGCCTTCAAATTCCTCGTCAGAATGAAGCCGTTGAAATACTCCAAACAGCTTATCGTAAGAAGTCATATCAAAACCACTTCCCTGGTCCCGGACAAAATAGGTAATGTCCAGAGGCGTTTCCTCATATCCTATTGTTATGACGGTCTTATCTTTCTTTCGGCTGTATTTGATCGCGTTGCTTAAAAGATTGCTCCATACGTGCTTCATCATGGAAGCATCTATATTTACATCAGGCAGGTCGGCTATAGAAAATTCAAAGTTTCTTTTTGTATCTTCCTGATCCCGGAGAACCGCAAAACAGTCTGCAGCCATTTTTTTCATAGACACTTTCCGGTGCTGGAGTTTTCTTTTGGGCAAGGTAAAGAACAGCAACAGGTCATCAACCAGGCTGGTCATATTCTGTGCACACTGAACAATAAGAGCTGTTAATTCTTTTCCCTCCTCATCAAGCGATGTTTCCTGTGATTGCTGTAAAATGCCTGCCAGTCCCTGTATATTATTTAAGGGCGCCCGCAGATCGTGCGATACAGAGTAGGTAAAAGCCTCCAGCTGTTGATTCGCTATTTCGAGTTCAGCGGTCCTGGATTTCACGCGTTCCTCCAATTCAGCATAAACCTGTACGTTCTCCAGCGTTACTGCGGTAATATCAGCAAGCGATTGCAGGATCTGAACTTCTTCTTTAGTAGCATGATGCGTATTTGCCCAATAATTACCGATAGCGCCGATAGGGTTCAATGTGCGGATGGGCACCATGACCAGGCTTTTTACAAAGGTAGGCCGGTAGGCTTCCGCAGGGATTCGCACATCCTGGTATATATCGGGAATAACAACCGATTGCTGATGAAGCATAGTCCAGCCGCTGATACAGGTTTCTATCGGGAACCGGCTCCCCTTCCATAAAGGACTGATCGCATCTTCATCCACATAAAAACACTTGTCATTATCCCGCAATACAAAAGTAGCTCCATCAGCTCCTGTAAGCTCCCTTGCAGCAGACCGGACAATATGGGTTACCATTTCCAGATTACGGGCAAGCGATAATTCCTGTACAACACTTACCAGTTTTTGTAGTTGTTTATGCGGTGTTATTCCGGTAGCAGACAAAGAAGTTGTCATTAAGTACGGTTTAGAAAACGAATATATAAAATTCTGATTAATCTTGCCGCTTACCAGAAAATGAATGTTTTTCAGCTTAATTTTGTGGTTTCTTCTTAAAAGAGCTGCCAGATACAGCAGCCGGTCCTGTAACGAATCACCCAAAATGGGTATTGACTTGAGCTGGTCTTATTTTTAACTTTGAACCGGATTCTTTAATAAAACAGACGTTGCTTCCGGCCGTGCACGAACAGGCATAACAGGGCTGCAGGCATATCACCAACCTCAATTAAATGCTTTATGACTTTTTTAGTAAAATGGATGAAACATTGGTTTACGACCAAGAAACAGCCCGATACTTATGGCAGCTGGTTTGTTAAAATGAATTACCCGCGTGGCAATTAAGCACCAGCAATAGATTGCCCAGCAATTTGCAACCCTGCTGGTATGCATCCTACCCCAAACTGTTCCGGATATTCCATTTCTTGATCACGATCCACTATTTTACGTCCATACAACCAATACCATTCCTTTCCTGTCAGTTTATTAGTGCTTTGTTCTATATAAAAGTTATTCGCACTGTTTGCTTTTATCAACAAGCAAAATGAATTTTGTTTTCACAATTCAATCTTTATCAATGAAAAAAAGTCAATTA
>DASVMC010000727.1:0-1759 GCA_036384555.1 Niabella sp.
ATATGCTTCAGGACGGGTACGTTCGCCGGCTGTACGTGATACGGCTATATTACGGATAGTTTGATAGGCAACCCCATAGCGCTGTTCCAGCTCTTTTGCAATACTATCGCATACCGTATATCCATTTTTAAACCTGGGCACTGAAAATTTTTCGATGGCTGTCCATATGCTGTGTGAAAAAGAGTTGTTTTTTACCTCTTTCATTTCAGTAAAGAATTCGTGGGCATCATATATTCTTGAAGAGGCATGGATTTTTGATGCATACAGGCAGGGAAGAATAGTGTCCAGGTCTATAGCGCAAATAAAAGGTGCTTTATGAAAGAGCAGCCACAGGAACAGGCGAATATTATATTCTGCATAAAAGAGCTTTCCTTTTGTAAAAAAACAACGCAATCTTTTTTGCCGGAACGATTTGGGAAAGAGCGGTAGGGAATTTTTTTGTTTACGGCCAACGAGGGTAACCGCCCAGCTATTATCAGCAAGTGCAGAGCAGATCCTGTTCATCCGCTGGTCGTATGATAAATCATTGGTTACTGTAAAGATGATCCGTTTGTCTTTCAAGTCTATAGCGCGTTATTGTAAATTTTTTCAATTATTTCAATTGTTTCAATCGCTTCTGCTGCTTCAAGGAACGGATAACCGGGATCATTTAATGCATGAACCAGGTGCTGGTATATTTTATCATGATTGCTCATACTTCCCTGGTAAAATCCGTAATTATTGGCGCCATTACCAATCGGCAGCGCAGGTTTCTCCATTCCCTCCACCTGAAAATATTCCAGTTCGTTCAGGTATTGCCCGCCAATTTTAAGGGTCCCTTTCTCGCAAAATGCAGTAACAGATCCCTCCATATTTTTATGAAAACTGTTGACCGAATAATTAAAACTGCCAATGGCGCCGGAGTGCATCCTGAAATTGACCAGCCCCGTGTCTTCGAATTCGATATAGGGATGGTTTAAATTGGCTAATGAGGACTGAACGGATACGATACTGCCAAAGAGCCAGGTGATCAGGTCTATAAAGTGGCTGAACTGCGTAAACAGTGTGCCGCCATCCGTTGCTTTTTTACCTCTCCAGTCTGTGTAATAAGCTTTATTCCTGTTCCAGAAACCATTTACCTGAAAGCTGAATAACCTTCCAAGCCGGCCCTCCGTAAGCAATTGTTTTAATAAAGCAATTGGTGGGTTGTAGCGGTTTTGCTTTACAACAAAAAGGCGTTTGTTCATCCTTTTTGCAACTTCAATCATCTTACGTCCGTCGCTTACTGTAATTGCCATTGGCTTTTCACAAAGCACGTGCTTATGGTGATTAAGACATTGAATGGCCTGCGGGGTATGAAGATAGTTAGGGGTGCAGATGCTGATAACATCTATTTCCGGGTGCGCTTTCAGCAGTTCATCAAGGGTAGCATATGGTTTGCCGCCATAGGCGGATCCTAATGTTTCAGCTTTTTTAATATTACTGTCACATACGGCTGTTACAATTCCATATTTACCGGCTTCAGCGGCATGCCGCCGGGCTATATTGCCACAGCCCGCTATGCCAAATCTTATCTTGTTATCCATACAACACTCCTGAAAATATCTGCAAGGATAACAAATTTGATGCGAATATCCGGATTGCTGCCCGGCGAATTTTATTGTCCGCCCATTCCCTGCATACCTCCCTGGATACTTTCCTGCTCTCCCTTCATGTTTTTTCTTTTAAACAGCGATGCATCGAATTTACCAAAACGGTATGCAAAGTTGATCCGGAAGAA